>QKJM01000809.1 GCA_003249315.1 Archangium sp. | reverse complement strand
ACGGGGCGCGCGAGGTGTGTCTGGCCCAGGCCAGCGCCGAGCTGAAGCTGACCGCCCCCGAGGAGCGGGTGCTCACCCGCACCCTGCCGGGGGAGCTGGGGGACTTGCGGGAGTTGACGGACGCGCAGGTGCGCGAGCTGCTCGTCTACCTCTCCACCCGCTTCTGGGGCATGCCGCTGGAGGGCGAGGAGCTGACGCGCTGGGCGGGCTTCTTCACCCAGGCCGCGGAGCGCTCGGAGACCATCAGCCGGAGGGACCACGGGCTGGCGGCGGTGTGCATCGCGTTGATGACGGACTCTCGCTTCCTCACCTACTGAAGGGCCTGGTGGAGCTGCTGCCATGAAGAAGAACCACGACACCTGTGCCGAGCGCCGCACCTTCCTGAAGGCGGCCGCGGGCTTCATGGGCGCCACCCTGCTCGGGGGTCTGCCCTTCCGCTCCTTCGCGCAGGCGAGCTCGCTCGCGCCGTCGGACCGCTGCTTCGTCTTCGTCTACTTCGCGGGGGGGTGGGATCAGCTCCTCGCGTTCGACCCGAGGGATCCGGAGATCTTCACCGCCGAGCGGGTGGCGGAGACGCGCATCCTCCCCGGTTACGATCTCATCACCGACGCACGCTTCTCCTCCCGGCCCATCCTCCCGGAGACGCGGTCGGGCGCGGCGCCGTCCAACATCACCTTCGGTCCGGCGGTGGGGCGGCTGTCCGAGCACTACGACCTGATGACGGTGGTGCGGGGGATGAACATGACCACGCTCGGGCACGAGGTGGGCATGCGCTACTTCATCACCGGCAAGCGCCCCATCGGCAGCGCGGCGCGCGGCTCGTCCACGGCGACGGAGATCGTGGGCCAGATGAAGCCCGCGGTGCCCATCCCCTCCATCGCCTACGGGCTGGAGTCCTACAACGACCGCTACCCGGGGAGCGCCAACGCGCTGCGGGTGAGCCGGTCGAGCGATCTGCTGCTGACGCTCTCGCCGAGCTCGAGGCAACTCGACAGTGAGCTGGAGCAGCAGTTGCTGGACTTCCGCGGGCAGCCCCTCTCCTGCGAGCAGGCGGCGTACGGCGTGGGCGGAGTGGGGAGTACGTACGAGACGAGCCGGGGGCAGATGAAGGAAGTGCTGTCGAACCGGCTGGACAACACCTTCCGCTTCGATCGGCCGGAGCACGAGGCGCTGCGAGCCCTCTACGGGCTGCCGGCGCACGGGCCGTACGACAGCGCGGCCGGGCGCGCGGCGCTGGTGGCCACGGCGCTCAAGCAGGGCATCAGCCAGTGCGTCTCCATCAACCTGGCGGGCGGTCTGGACACGCACTTCGGCTCGCAGACGACGCACGCGACGAACCTGCGCACGGGCTTCGACGCGCTGGCGACGCTGGTGGAGGATCTGCGGGGCAGCGCGCACCCGTCGGGCGGCAACTTCATGGACCACACCACCATCCTGGTGTTCTCCGAGTTCGCGCGGACGCCGATGATCAACGCTGCGGGAGGAAGGGATCATCACCTGGCGAGCAGCTGCCTGTTGATGGGGGCGGGGGTGAAGCACAACACGGTGTTCGGCTACAGCGGGGACATCGGGATGGCGCCGGCGGTGGTGGACCTGAAGACCGGGCAGGCGGATCCGAACAATGGGACCAACATCCTCCCTGAGCACATCATCGCGACGGTGCTGGCGTCCGCGGGTCTGGACTACAGCATCACGCGCACCGAGCCCCTGCGGGCGCTGCTGGCATGACATGAAGACTCGAGTTCCGTACCGTGCAAGCCCCCTCTCCCTCTGGGAGAGGGCTGGGGTGAGGGATTACCGGCTCCTCTGCGTGCTCCTGACGGGCCTCCTGGCCGCGTGCGCGAGTGAACCCGAGCTCCCGCGAGACACCCCGAGTCCGGAGCCCTTCCAGGCCACGGAGGTGAAGACGCTGGAGGAGGTGGGTCAGGGGTCGGCCTTCGCGGATCAGACGGGAGGCGGCATCTTCGCGACGGTGGATGGAGAGGCCATCCGCCTGCGGCTGGACGGGACGAGAGCTCCGCTGGAGGACCACCCCGGCAACGAGGTGATGACGGGACAGGCGCGCGCGGTCTTCCGGCTGGGGCCGGGGTCGGCGCTGGTGGAGGCGGACAACGGCCTCTTCCTGGCGGAGTCGGGCTGGCTCCTGGCGCCGCCATGGCGGGACGCGCTGGCTCCGGGGCTGACGGCCACGGCCGCGACCTCGGACGGTGCGGTGTGGCTCGGTCACCCCTCGGGGCTCTACCGGCTGCAGGACGGCGTGCTGTCCGCGCTGAAGGTGAACGGCCAGGCGCTGGACGGAGTGGTGGGGCTGGCGGCGGCACCGGCCGAGGACGGGGCGCCGGGTCTGTGGGTGCTGCGCCAGGAGGCGCTGTGGGTGGCGGTGCGGACGGCGCCGGGCACCTGGCAGGTGCGCCCGGTCGAGGTGCCGTTGGAGGAGAAGGAGCGCCCGGTGGCGCTGGTGGGGCTGGGGGCCTCGGCGGTGGGGCCGGCGGAGCCGTGGCTGCTGACGTCGACGCGGTTGCTGCGTCGGGCGACGGACGGGTGGCGGGAGGTAGCGCTGGCGCGACAGCCGGAGCGGGTGCTGGCCGCGGGACGCTTCCTGTGGGTGAGGGCGGGCGGCGCGCTCCTCGTGCATGACGCGGAGGCGGGCACGTGGGGCGAGGTACAGGGCCTGGAGGGCCAGTCGTTCCGCGTGCTGGCGGTCGACGAGAGCGGGTGCGCGTGGGTACGGCGGGGCGCGGAGGCGGTGGCGCTCACCCGGGGCCCGGTGCCGCGGGTGCTGGGGCTGCACGAGGGCATGGAGGTGGTGGAGGACGCGCTGGTGGTGCATGCGCGGCTGGCGCCGGGAGGCGAGCCGGTGAGCCTCACCTTCGAGGTGGCCGGGGAGCAGGTGCCGGTGCTGGGGCCCGTCTACAGCCTGGGCGGCGAGGAGTCGGACGGTACGCTTCGGCCCTACTCCTTCGTGGGCATGGAGGCGGGGCCGCATACGCTGAGCGCGGTGGCCCGCTACGCGGACGGCTCCGAGGGCCGACGCTCGGTGTCCTTCTTCTACCGGCCGCTCTCCACCGTGGCGCTCGGCTGGGAGGCGGACATCCGCCCCATCCACGAGGCGCGGTGCGCGAAGTGTCATGTGTCGGGGCCGGGCCGGCCGCTCTCCACCCATGCGCAGTGGAAGGAGAACGCGGAGCTCATCGTCACGGCGGTGCGGGAGCAGCGCATGCCGGCGGATGGCCCGTTGGATCCGCAGCTCATCTCCCTCATCCAGCGCTGGGCGGCCACCGGCGCCAACCCTTGAGGCCTCCTTCCATGAGAAGACTTCTGCGTGCGAGCGTTTCGCTCGCGCTCCTGTGTGCGGCGTGTGATTCGGAGAAGCCCCCGGTGGAGACGCCGGTGGTGGATGCGTGTACGGGACTGCCTCCGCTGGCGCTGACGGTGAGCCCGGAGCGTGTGCGCGTGTCCGATCCCGTGGCGCTGGAGGCCTCGGGAGGCAGCGGCCACTACCGCTTCCGCGTCGAGCCGGGAGGCTCCTCGGGAGAGGTGCGCGGTGAGCGCTTCATCGCCGGGCCGACGCCGTCGACGGACTCGGTGGTGGTGGAGGACGTGCGCTGCCCAGGGGAAGCGCGGGCCCGGGTGGCGGTGGTGGCGGCCTTCGGGGTGGCGCCCGTGCGCGCGACGGTGCGGCCGGGCACCTCCTTCCAGGTGGAGCTGACGGGCCTGCTGGGCGACCCCGTCTTCTTGCTGGAGGGGAGTTCCGCGGGCAGCACGGTGACGTCCTCGGGGCAGTACACGGCGGGCGCGGGGGAGGGGTTGGACCTGGTGCGGGTGCGTGACGGCCGCACGGGGGACGAGGCCCTGCTGCGGTTCGAGGTGCGCGCGGACGCGGGGCTGCGTGGCGCGCCGTCCCTGCTGGCGCTGCCCGCGGGCTCGTCCGTGCCTCTGGTGACGGAGGGCGGGAGTGACCGGGTGAGCTGGAGCAAGGTGATCGGTCCGGGCACGGTGGAAGGGGCTCTCTTCACGGCCGAGCCCTGGGCCAGCGGCACGGCGGTGCTGGAGGCGACGGACGCCTTCACCGGGGACAAGACGCGCGTGTCCGTGCGGGTGCTGGAGGAGCTGACGCGCGAGACACTGGCGCATGGGCGGCTCTGGGACGAGGCCCAGGTGGTGACGGCGGACTTCGACGGGGACGGAGTGCCGGACGTGGCGGTGGGGCAGCGGGATAGCGACCTGGCCCGTCCCGTCGGCGGCGCCGTCTTCATCTTCAAGGGCAGCCTGGAGGGACTTCCCCCGGAGCCCACGTGGGTGATCACCGGCGAGTCGGACACGGCTCGCCTCGGTGACGTGATGGTGGCGGGGGATCTGGACGGAGACGGGCGGGCGGAGCTGGCGGTGTCCTCTCCAGGCGCGGACGTCACCATCGGCGACTCGGGAGCGGTGTACCTGTACCGCTTCGGGGCGAACGGTCCGGAGCCCATGCGGTCTCCCCTCACCGGGCTGGGACGAGGCTCCTTCGGCTCGGGTCTGGCGCTCTCCGACATGGACGGGGATGGGGACCTGGACCTGGTGGTGGGCTCGCCGCTGGGGGATCTGGCGCCCACGCGGCAACTGACTCGCCGGGGCGTGGTGGACATCTTCCTGCTCACCCCGGGCGAGCCCATACCGGAGCTGCCGGCGGTTCGTCTGGGCGGGAGCGATCTGGGGCAGAGCGGCGCCCTCGAGGATCGCGCCAACACGGAGCTGGGCCGCGCGCTGGTGGTGGCGGACCTGAACGGGGACGGGCTGGAGGATCTGGCGGCGCTGGGGAAGTCCTCGCTGTGGCGCGAGGACGGCAGCTCGGCGGGGGTGGTGCAGCCGGCGGTGTCCGTGTTCTTCGCGCGGGCGGAGGGGGCGCGGTATCGCGCCACGCCGGACGTGTACGTGCTGCCGGAGGATCCGTCGGACGGGAACGAGGGTCGCTGGAAGCTGGGGGCCGTGCCAGGCGAGGGGGGTCGGCCGCCGCTGCTGATGGTGCTGTTGGATCGTGTGAACTCCCCGGATCTGAGCGGCAGCGGGGGCCTGGGGTCGATGACGGATGCGGGCGGAGCGCTGCTGTTCGACGTGAGCGAGTACGCCTCCACGGGGGAGCCGTTGACCACGCCGGTGCAGGTGAAGTTCGAGGAGGCCTGGGCGCGGTTGTACGGGGACTCGGCCTACATCCAGGCGGGGCGGAGCTGGGCGGTGGCGGACGTGGATGGGGTGCCGGGCCTGGAGCTGCTGCTGGGGGCGCCGTATTCGTACTCGTCCGTCGACGGGAGCTCGCTGCGTTATGGGGGCGAGGTGCTGGTGTACTCGCTGGCGGAGCTGAGTCGAGGCGCGGTGCGCAACGTGCCGGAGTTTTCGCTGGGGGGCACGCAGAGGTCGGACGCGTTCGGGACGGGGATCGCCGCGTGGCCTCTGCCTGGGAGCCAGGGGCTGGTGGTGTTCGCGAGTCGGGCCTCGGCGGAGGGACGGGAGTACACCGGGAAGGTGGACGCCTTCGTGAAGGCGGGGTCCTCGCTGACGGAGTGGACGCGCACGAGCGTGGCGGTGCCCGCGCGGCCGAGCTCGGAGCGCTTTGGTGAGGCGGTGGCGGTGGCCCGGGGGCCGACGGGGGTGGTGGCGCTGGTGGGTGCTCCGGGCTGGTCCGGGCCGGGGCGGTACAACGATGGGAACGACCTGAGCGTGGGCCGGGCGTGGAGCTTCGGCGCGGCGGGGAGCGAGGCGGTGTTGGTGGGGGAGGGCGCTTCGTCGCCGTATTCCTCCGGGCGAGCGGTGGGGACGGACGTGGACTTCACGGACTTCAACGGGGACGGGCGGCCGGATCTGGTGATGGGCGCGCCCAATCTCATTCAGCCGGGGGCCTCGACGCGCGGCTCGGAGATCACCCCGGTGTACGCGCTGGAGCGGCCCGAGTGCATTCCTGCCTCGAGCCTGACGGCGGGCGGCGTGCTGGTGTCGCTGGGGCAGGCGGACGGGAGCTTCACGCCGGCCTTGCGGCTGTGGGCGCCTGGAGACATCGAGGGCTGCACGGAGACGGGCTCGGCGTGTCAGCGGCGGAGCGTCGGCCGGGGTGTGGTGGGTGGCTTCGACTTCAACGGGGATGGGAAGCAGGACATCGGGGCGCTGCGCAACAACGGCTTCGAGGTGTTCCTGGGGCGAGCGCCGGATGATGGCTCGCTGACGAAGCTGTCGATGGGGTGTGATCCCATCTACACGGCGCCCTACACGGCGCAGCAGACCTCGGCGCCGACGGCGCTGGGGGACCTGGACGGGGACGGGTGTGACGAGGTGGCGTGGCGCTATTCGAGCAGCAGCAAGGCGGGCGTGGTGGTGCTGTTCGGGTACGACGCGGGTGGGGCGCGCTGTGGAAAGAGGACGCAGCCGGCGTGGGTGAGGCTGGTGGGAGATCCCGAGGTGGGGACGAACTACCTGGGGCTGGGCGTGGCGATGGCGCGGGTGGGGAAGCTGTTGGGGCCGGCGGGGCCGGACCTGCTCGCGGTGAGCGCGTCGAGCGTGCCGGTGGATGGGGTGACGCAGCCGGTGGTGCTGCTGTACGAGACGGCGGCGCTGGTGGCCCGTCGGCCGCCCTCGGGAGAGGCGCTGGTGGCGGCGCTGGGCGACGAGCTGGAGCCGAGGGTGCTGGTACACCGCTCGCGGGCGGTGGGCTTCGGGACATCGCTGGCGGGTGGGGTGGACGTGACGGGCGATGGCGTGCCGGATCTGGTGGTGGGTGCGCCGGGTGCCTCGGTGGCGTCGGACGCCGGGGGCGCGGTGTTCGTGTACGCGGGTGGAGCGGATGTCGCCGGGGCGCTCTCGCCGAGGCTGACGTTGGTGGGAGATGCGTCGGAGCAGTCGGCCTTCGGGCAGGAGCTCGCGGTGGTGCCGGGCAGTGGAGGGACCCCGCCGACGCTGGTCATCGGAGCTCCGCTCAGCTACCGCACGGGTACGCAGAACGGCACGGCCTTCCGGGTTCCCCTGGGGTTCTGAGCGGCGCCCGCTCGTCTCTCCTCCGGGGTTCGAGAGGGGGGGGCGGGCGGAGGAGGGCCCGCTCGTGTCGTCGCTGAGGGTGGGAAGGTGGCTCCACACACCGTGGAAGCCCGTTTCCACTCAGCTCCGTTGCTCGGCGGCCTGCTGACGGGCGAGCTCCTCCGGGGACTTGTACGGGGAGGCGTGCTCGCCGTGGTGGGTGCGCTGCCGCTCGTCGTAGGGCGCGGAGAACGTCTTGGCAATCTTGTTGTAGGTGGCGAAGCCGAGGACGGTGGGTGCCCACTGCCCGACGAAGAGGGCCTGGCTCTTGCGACCGCGGGCCATGAGCCAGGCGCTGGCGCAGACCGAGGCGAGCGCGAAGCAGATGAAGGCGATGGAAGGGATGTGGCGCGTCTTCATCTCGATGGCCGTGGTGAGCCTGTCCTCGTTCTTCATGGCTGCCTCCGTGAATGGGGTGCGTGCGGAGGAAAGGTGCGCATGGGGACGCGGAGTCGGAACACCGCGGCGCGGCTTCCCTGCCTGCCGGGCAGGCGGTCGTGGAGGTGGTGGGGTTGGCCAGGGGGGGAGGCCCGAACAGATTGGCGGGGATGTGCCCGGGGAGGGCTGGAGGAGGATGGAATGACGGGGAAGCCCGAGGTGGAGAAGCTGCGCAGCCTGGCGCAACTGGACGTGGACGCGGTGGGGGCGTACGACGCGGCCATCGCGCGAATCAAGGAACCGCTGGTGCGCGAGCGGCTGAACGAGTTCCGGGTGGACCACGTGCGGCACGTGCAGGACCTCAACGCCTTCATCCTCCGCTACGGAGGGGAGCCGGTGGAGCTGAAGCCGGACCTCAAGGGGACGGCGATGAGGAGCCTCACGGCGATGACGAGCCTGATGGGGACGGAGGCGGCGCTGGTGGCGATGCTCGGCAACGAGGAGTTCACCAACCGGGCCTACGAGCTGGCGCAGAACCTCTCATGGCCGCCCGAGGTCCGCGCGCTCATCCGGAAGAACCGCCGGGACGAGGAGCGGCACGGGACGTGGATAAAGGAAGCGGTGCGCAAGCGCCCGTGGGCGGAGGCGGGAGCCACCGAGGAGGCCGAAGCCCACGCCTGACGCGCTCTCCCTCCTGGAGAGGGACGGGGCGAGCGTCTACATTCGGCCCTGGACTCGCTTCTGGAGGCTGAACCCGTGAACCACGACACCCTGCCCGCACTGCGCAGCACCCTGGCCGAGCTCGTCGCGCTGGACACCACCTCGTCGCGGCCGAACGTGCCGCTGGTGGACCTGGCGCAGGCGCGGCTGGAGGCGGCGGGCTTCCGGGCGGAGCGGCTGCCCTACCGGGACGGGGCGGGCGTGGAGAAGGTGAACCTGGTGGCGGTGAAGGGCGGGAGCGGAGGCGAGGAGCGGGCGGCGCTGGCGCTGGTGGGGCACTCGGACTGCGTGCCGTACGACGCGGCGTGGACGGACGCGCTGCGGCTGACGGAGCGGGACGGGAAGCTGTACGGCCGGGGCGCGTGCGACACCAAGGGCTTCATCGCCTGCGCGCTGCACGCGGCGACGCACTACACCGGCGAGCTGCGAGCGCCGCTGATGGTGGTGCTGACGGCGGACGAGGAGCTGGGCTGCGAGGGGGCGAAGCACCTGGTGGAGCTGGGCAAGGGGCGGGCGCGGCACGCCATCGTCGGCGAGCCCACGTCGCTGGTGCCGGTGCGGGCGCACAAGGGCTACTGCCTGGCGGAGGTGGAGGTGCTGGGCAAGGAGGGACACAGCGCGTACCCCGACGAGGGGGCCTCGGCCATCTTCCGGGCGGGGCGCTTCCTCCAGCGGCTGGAGCTGCTGGCGCGCACGCGCCTGCGCGAGGATCGGGACGAGGCCTTCGAGCCACCCTTCACCACGGTGAACGTGGGCCTCATCAGCGGCGGCAAGGCCGCCAACGTCATTCCGGGGGCGTGCCGCTTCTGGGTGGAGTGGCGGCCGATTCCCCGCCAGCCGCAGGCGCGGGTGCTGGAGCTGCTGGAGGGACTCCGCGAGGAGCTGGTCCGGGACGAGCCGGGCTTCGAGGCCCGCATCCGGCTGCTGCGCAGGGAGCCGGCGGTGGACACGCGCGCGGACGCGGAGGTGGTGCGGCTGCTGGCGGAGCTGAGCGGCAACGCCCCCATCACCGTGCCCTTCGGCACCGAGGCGCCGCAGCTCACCGAGCTGGGCGCCGAGGCGGTGGTGTTCGGTCCCGGCGACATCCGCGTGGCCCACCAGACCGGCGAGCACGTGCCCATGGAGCACCTGGTGCGCTGCGAGGCGTACCTCTCGCAGGCCATCGCTCATTTCTGTAAAGGCTGTCCCTGAGGGTGACCTCGGTGGTATAGTTACCCTTTCACCCGAAAGCACCGGGGGTACGGCGCGGGGGGCCTATCCATGCAATTCGTCCCGTTCGCAGAGGGAATCGAGGTCAACGGGCAGACGGTGGTCGCGGTGGTGGATGGATTGAGCATCTTCTCGGCGCTCGCCAGCACCTATCTCCTGGACGAGGGCATCGGCCGGGCCGACGCCTGCGGGCTGGTGGAGGTGGACCCGGACGGGTGGTACTCGCAGCGGGCCTGGCTGCGCTCCTTCGAGCGGATCAGCCAGCAGCTCGGGGATGGCGTGCTCCTGCAGATTGGCATGGCCATCCCCAGGAACGCGGCCTTTCCCCCGTGGGTCCGTGACATCCACGGCGCCATCCGCTCCATCGACGTGGCCTACCACATGAACCACCGCAAGCTGGGCCGGTCGATGTTCGAGCCGGAGACGGGGCGGATGGAGGAGGGCATTGGCCACTACGGCTACGAGCCGGTGGCGGGGCAGCGGCGCATCTTCTCCGTATGCCATAACCCATACCCGTGCGCCTTCGACCAGGGCATCCTCCAGGCCATGGCCTGTCGCTTCGAGCCTGATGCGCGGGTGGTGCATGACATGTCCAGGCCATGTCGCAAGCGGGC
>QKJM01000837.1 GCA_003249315.1 Archangium sp. | reverse complement strand
GCGGTGGCCGCGGGCTTCATCGTCTACTTCGTCCAGCGCGTCACCCGAGCCCTGCGCGCCCGTGAGGAGGAGCTCGCACAGGCCCGGGCCCAGCACGAACGCCGCGAGAAGGTGGCCTCGCTCGCCACGCTGGCGGCGGGAGCCGCGCACGAGCTGTCCACACCCCTCTCCACCATCGCGGTGGTGGCCCGAGAGGTGGAGCGCACCCTGGCCGCCACCGGCATCCCCGAGTCGGTACGCGAGGACATGCGCCTCATCCGCGGGCAGGTCGATCGGTGCCGGGATGTCCTCGGGCAGATGTCCATGGAGGCGGGACAACACGCGGGAGAGTCCTTCCGCGCGCTGGCGCTCGACCACCTCGTCGAGGCCGCCCTGGCCGGACTCCCACAACCGGAACGTGTCCAGGTGGACCTGCCCGCCGAGCTGCGCGACTGGCGGGTGCATGCGCCTCCCCAGGCGCTCGCGCGCGTGCTGCGCGGCCTGCTGAAGAACGCGCTCCAGGCCTCCGGAGAGGCGTCGCCCGTGGTGCTGCGGCTGAGGCCCGAGCCCGGCGCCACCCGGATTGAGGTCTCGGACCAGGGCCCGGGAATGACACCGGAGGTGCTCGCTCGTGCCGGGGAGCCCTTCTTCACCACCAAGCAACCGGGGGAGGGAATGGGCCTGGGCCTCTTCCTCGCCAAGACGCTCGCGGAGCAGCTCGGCGGCTCACTGGAGCTGCGCTCCCACGCGGGACAGGGGACCCTCGCCAGACTGCTCCTGCCCGCGGCCGCGCCCCCCTCAACGGAGCCATGCGATGAACGAGAGCGGTCCGACGAAGACGATGGAGCGGCCCAGCCTGCTGCTCGTGGATGATGACGCCACGCTTCGCGAGCGCCTGGCCCGCGCCTTCCGAGAGCGCGGCTACGACGTCACCACCGCGAGCGACTACGAGGAGGCGCTGGCCTCCGCGCACCGGGACTCCCCGGAGTTCGCCGTGGTGGACCTCCGGATGCCAGGGCGCTCCGGCCTTGAGTTGGTGAGGGACTTGCTGGCCGTGGACGGCGCCACCCAGATCGTCGTCCTGACGGGCTACGGCAGCATCGCCACCGCGGTGGATGCCATCCGCCTGGGCGCCATCAACTACCTGGCCAAGCCAGCGGACGCGGAGGACATCCTCGCCGCCTTCGCGCCCGGGGCCCGGGAGCCCTCCCTCCCCGCTCCCGAATCCCTCCAGACGCCCTCCCTCGCTCGGGCCGAGTGGGAGCACATCCAGCGTGTCCTGACCGACTGCGGCAACAACATCTCCGAGGCCGCGCGCAAGCTCGGCATCCACCGGCGCTCGCTCCAGCGCAAGCTCCAGAAGTACCCGCCCGCGCGCTGAGAATAGCTCGCCCGACCCCAAGCGAGTGCCAGTGACTCCACGGCCGGGCGTCGGCATGCTGCCTGGGTATGAGCATCGCCCCTGCCCTGCCGCGCCTGGCCCTGGCCTTGAGCCTCGCCCTCTCCGCCGCATGCGCCACCTCCAAGGCGCAGCTTCCGGCAGACGGCGGGCCGCAGCATTCTCAGGCTCCAGCAGGCGCCTCCCTGCGCTCGGAGTCTCGCGCGAGCGGGCCTCAGCGGACGCAGGCACCTGCCGCCACCCAACAGCAGACGTGGGACGCAGCAGGTGGACTCACCGGGGCCGAGCCCCTTCCCGTACATCTCAGTCCTATGTACGGAGGCAGGCTGCGGCTCTCCATCCCTGCCTCGCCGCTCCACCCGGACATGCAGAGGCTCAGCGTGGAGGAGATACGCCCGCTGCTCGCTGCCTTCGAGTCCTTCCGGCCTCCGGCCCGTCCTCGACTACGGCTGATGCTGGAGGCTCCGGGAGCAGGAGATTCGAGCCGAGGGTCCGCCGCCCCTTGGGAGCTGCGACTGCGCGAGGACTTCCTCTCCCAATACGGCCCCGCGCTCCTCCCCCTGCCCGACGCCCTGGAGACGAGCCGCCTCTACATGGCCCTCAAGCTCTCCACCCGCTACATGGACGACGGCATCCGCGAGGCCGCCCAGGAGCTCTTCAGCGCCCCGGCCTTCCTGGCCAGTGTCTCGCTCTCCGTGGTGGTGTACTTCGCTGCCTGGCTCGCACCCGAGCCGCTGTTCTCGAAGGCCTTCGCGGCGGCGCTCACCATGCGCCTGTCGCTGCTGGTGGGGCTGGTGGAGCTGGGCCGCGTGGCCATGGCGTGCCTGCGGCTGTACCAGGAGGTCGAGGCCGCCACCACGCCCCAGGAGTTGGAAGCGGCGGCCGCGCGCTTCGGCATGGCGATAGGAGGCACGGCCCTGCGGGTGCTGGTGGTGGTGGCTACTCTCGGCATGCCCCAGGTGCTCCCCAAGGTGCCCGAAGGTGGCCTGTGGACCCTGCTCAGCCCTCTCCGCCATGCGCCAGCGAGCGGGCCGGCGCTGGAGTCCATTGCCTCCGCGCAGATCGTCGCCGATGGCACCCTCGTCGTCTCAGGAGTCGCCGCGGGCACCTCCGCCGCCTCGCGCCGGGCGAGCTCCTCCTCGATGGCTTCGTTGTGCGCTGGGTTCTTCTTGGTGTGGGGTTTGCCATAACGGGTGGAGAGCTTCGGGCCTCCACCTGATGCGCCACCCGCTCCATTCATCATCGCACAGG
>QKJM01000634.1 GCA_003249315.1 Archangium sp. | reverse complement strand
GCAAGGAGGATCGGCTCACCTTCGAGCTCCAGGAGGAGGTAGCGCGCTTCCTCGGCTACCCCAGGCAGGGCCCCGTCCTCCCCGTCGAGGCCTTCATGCGCGACTACTACCTGTCCGCGAACGCCTTGCGCCAGGCCGCCGATGCCCTCATCTCCCGCTGCGAGGAACTCGACGCCAGCCGCGAAGCCTCGCTCGCCCCCGAGCGCCACATCGGCACCTTCAAGGTCGTCGAGGGCAAGCTCTCCATCTCCGATCCCAACCTCTTCACCCGCCAGCCCGCCTCCATCCTCGAGTTCTTCCGCACCGCCGAGGAGCACGCACTGCCCCTCTACTCCTGGGCCCGCGAGCAGGTGGTGCGCTCGCTCCCCGCCCTCGAGGCCGCTCGCTCCACCCCCGCCGTCACCTCCGCCTTCAAGGCCCTCTTCGCTCGCCCCGGCTCTCGCGGCGAACTCCTCTTCGAGCTACACGACTCCGGCGTGCTCGGTGCCGTCGTCCCCGAGTTCGGTCGCGTCACCGCACACCACCAGCACGACCTGTACCACGTGTACACCGTCGACGTTCACACCCTCTTCGCCGTGCGCCGCCTCCATGCCCTGCGCGCCGGCGATCTCCTCGATCAGGAGCCCGAGTTCTCCCGGGAGATGCGCGACCTGAAGGATCCCCTCCCGCTCTACCTCGGCATGCTCCTCCACGATGCCGGCAAGGGAATGGGAGGCGATCACTCCGAGAAGGGCCGGGTTCTCATGGCGACTCTCGGCGAGCGGCTGGGCCTCTCCCCTCATCAGCGCGAGGTGGCCGAGTTCCTCGTGAAGGAGCACCTGCTGATGAGCCACACCGCCCAGCGGCGTGACTTGAGCGATCCGGCCCTGATCGCCGACTTCGCCCACCGCGTCGAGGACGTGGAGAAGCTCACCTGTCTCTATCTCCTCACCTGGGCGGACATCTGCTCGGTGGGGCCGGGGATGTGGACCGGCTGGAAGGCCCAGCTCCTGCGCGAGCTGTACGACAAGGCCCGCGCCCACCTCCTCGGCTCCGACGCCCCCGAGAGCCCTCCCCATCCCGCGCACCTGCGCGAGCGCTTCCTCTCACGCTGGACGCGCACCCTCGGAGAGAGCCGTGCCCGGGAGCTCACCACCATGCTCCCGGATCGCTACTTCCTCGGGACGGATCCGGCTCGCGCCACGCTCCACGGACGGCTGCTCTCCTTTGCCCGGAGCCACCCCCTCGCCGCCGCCGTCCGTCACGTCCCCGATCCCGGCTACTCCGAGCTCACTCTCGCCGCCCGCGACAGGCCCGGTCTGCTCGCGCTGCTCACCGGCGCCCTCGCCGCCTACCGCATCGACATCCTCTCCGCCCGCATCGTCTCCACCTCGGACGGGCTCGCGCTCGATGTCTTCGACGTGCGCCCCCCTCACGGCCTGCTCCTGGAGCGCTCCCGCTGGCGCTCGGCCCGCGCGGAGATCCTCCGCCTCCTCTCCGGGGAGGACTCCATCGAGGAGGTGTTGCGCCGCCGCCGCACCAGCTCGCTCCTCCAGCGGCCCCTTCCTCCCGTCCGTCCCCGCGTCACCGTGGACAACCGCGCCTCCCGCGACTTCACCGTCGTGGATGTGGTCGCCCAGGATCGTGTGGGCCTCCTTCACACCATCGCCTCCTCGCTCGCCCACGTCGGCGCTCGGATCGCCGTCGCCAAGGTGGCCACCGAGGCCCACCGCGCCATGGACTCCTTCTACGTCACTCGGAATGGCTCCAAGGTGGTTCGCGCCCCGGAGGTGGAGGAGCTCGTGGGCGTGGTGACCGAGGGCCTGGAGACCTTGGAGCGGGAGGAAGCGGGGGAGTCGCGGGAGTGAACTCCAGGGTAGGGAGCAATCCCTCACCCCAGCCCTCTCCCAGAGGGAGAGGGGGCATACACAGGGCTCAACCCGGGAAGCGCTCCACCCTCACTCCGTTCCGCTCCCGACGGGCGAGGGGAGGGGTCCTTCTCTTGAGCCACGAGCGGGAGCGCTGGGGCTCCGGTGGCGGCTCGGGCTCCTTGTCCGGCGGTCCTTCCTCGCTGATCTCCATGAAGATGCGGCGACCCAGGGCCGCCCCCAACACCAGCGACACCACCAGCCCCATCCCCGAGACCACCGTCAATATCGTCTTCCCCTGCGCCAGCCCGCTGCCGAACTGCGCCGTCAGGAAGGTGCCTGGAATCGTCCCCAGCACCACCCCCAGCGCCAGCGGCCAGAAGCGCCCCCCCGCCGCCGACGCCACCGCCAGCATCACGTCCGTGGGCAGCAGCGGGTTGATACAGGCCAGCACCGCGAACTTGAAGCCGTGGCGCCTCGCCGCACGGGTGATCGCCGGGTAGCGCAACCCCGCCATCCGCTTCATCAGCCGCGTCCCCAGCCAGCGCGACAGGCCGAAGATGAGCCCCGCCGCCAGGAAGCTGCCCGCCAGCGAGTACACCGTCGCCGGCAGCGTCCCGAAGATCATCCCCCCCACCGCCGTGAAGAGCTGCCCCGGCAGCAACGTCACCGGCCGGACAGCCAGGCAGAGGATGAACACCCAGGGCGCCCACCGGCCCAGTGGCTTCAGGAAATCCCTCAACTCCTCCTGGTTCACGATATCGGGCCCCAGCAGCCGCAGCGTG
>QKJM01000373.1 GCA_003249315.1 Archangium sp. | reverse complement strand
GTGGCTGCAGGGGGACTCGGCGGCCGAGCTGATCATCCCCGTCACGGGACATGGCCGCAGCCTCACGGGGCAGGGTGGGGGTTGCTCCTGCGGCACCACCGATACGGGGAGCGCCGGGATGCTGGCCCTGCTGGCCATGGCACTCCTGGGCTCGCGGCGGCGGAGGCGCGAGTAGTCGGATGGCCTTCGACGTCAAGAGGATCCTCGAGCAGCTCGAGACAGGCACCTTCGCGGAACCGGGGGTGCCGCCCTGGCAGGAGCAGAGCTGGGAGGACCCGGCGGGGTTCTCCTCGGCCCTGGCCGCGGCCCATGTGGGCCGCGGTGCCCCCCTGAAGAGTCGAGAGGGCCAGCACTACGATCTCTTCCACGATCTGCTCGTCCGTCACACCACCACGGACCGGATCGCCCTGCGTGCCTATGATCGCCGGAGCGGCTGGCAGGTGCTGGGCTACCGGCAACTGCACGAGCAGGCCTCCCGGCGGGCCACCGATTGGGCGCGGCAGGGCGTGAAGGCCGGGGCGAAGGTGTGCCTGCTCTATTCGGTCGGGAGCGAGCTGCTCGTCTCGCTCGCGGCGGCCCTGGGACTGGGCGCCTGCATCAGCTTCCTGCCGCCACAGGGCCGGAGCTTCATCACGCGCCGCCTGGCCATGCTCGAGCCGGACCACATCGCCGCCGAGCCGCACCAGGTGCTGCTGCTGCAGGGCTTCGAGGACAAGCTGCTGCGGAGCAGCGGCCAGGCCTCGCCGGCCTTCACCTCGCACACCTACAAGCCAGAGGAGCCGGTGGGCCTGCTCTTCTCGCCGCTGGTGGAGCCCGCGGGGACTCCGGCGCAGCTCACCGCGGAGGACGCCTGGCGCGGAGCGCTGGTGGACGGGCTCCTCACCTTCGGCCTCGGCCCGGGGGAGATCCTGGCCGCCCCGGGCTACCACCCGTTGCAGCACCTGCCAGCCTTCCTCTTCGCCACCCTCTTGCGCGGGGCGACCTATCTCCACCTGGAGCTGGCGGACCTCGAGGCCAACCCGTCCCTGCTCACGGAGCACCCGGTGCGAGCGCTCGGAGTCACCCCCGCCGCCCGGGCCGCGCTGCTGCGGGCCCGCACCTCGCTCAAGGGCGTGGGGCACTGGTTTCGCAACCCCGAGGAGCCCATCGACTGGCACGCCTGGCGCGCGTGGGTGAAGCAGTGTGGCCTGGCCGCGGTGCCCTCCTCCAACGTGCTGGTGGAGCCGTCCGCCGGGGGCGCGGTGCTCGGCTCGCCACGGAGGGTGAGGGAGCTGCACACCGAGGCGCCGCCCGCTCCAGGGCGCGCCTGGACGCTCGAGGACGTGAACATGAGTGGCCAGGAGGCGCCGGGAGACGTGGGCGTCTTCACCCTGTTGCCCGGCGAGGCGCGGCCACCCGCCTATGTGGTCCTCGCTCGTGGCCATGGCCTGTACCACTACGGAGGGCCGCGTACGGCGAGGCGGGACGGGCGCGTCTACCCGGCCGCCGAGGTCGCCGAGGTCGTACGGGAGCTGCCCTTCGTTCGCGGGGCCACCGTGGTGCCGGCCCCTACCGGCGGGGTGGCCGGCCACTACCGCTTCGTGCTGCTCGTCTTCACCGGAGCCCAGGCCCCTCAGTCGGGTCCCTGGCTGCAGCAGATTCGCCGCGGCATCGAGCTCCAGCTCGGGGCTGAGCACCTGCCCGATCGGATCGAACTCTTTCCCCTCTATCCTCGCCAGGTGGACGGGCAGGTGGACGAGGCCTGGTGCCAGGCGCAGTACCTGACGGGGGCGCTCTATCGCAAGAGCACGGATCCGATCTTCCAGTCTCTCACCTCGCTGCGGGGCCATCTGCTGGAAAAAGGAGCCCCGGGTATGTGAGGATGGTGCCTCCTGAGAACCTTCGCGAGGGAGCGCACGATGGGAGTCCAGGTCGTTATGGGGGCGATGCTCCAATGCAGCTTCGGGGCAGCTCCCTCCTCACTGGTGGTGCTGCCCACCAACAAGGTGATGGCCACGACTCCGGCGGCCAACATCATGGACAACAAGCCGATGCTCAACATCATGCCGTTCGGCGTCTGCATGTCGATGGCCAACCCCACGGTGGCCTCGGCGACGGCGGCGGCCATGGGGGTGCTCACGCCCATGCCGTGTGTGCCCGCCACGTCGGCCCCCTGGGTGCCGGGGTGTCCCAAGGTGATGATCGGCAACATGCCGGCCGTGGACAGCAACTGCAAGCTGATGTGCAACTGGGGCGGCGTCATCCAGGTCACCGCTCCTGGCCAGTTCACGGTGCAAGATGGGTGAGACCGCGACGCCTCTCGCTCCGCTCGAGTTCGATCTGCTGGAGAAGTCGCTGGAGGCTCCGGCGCCGGACCTGGAGAGCTCGGATGATCGGCTGGGGAAGGTCAACGACCTGGTCTCCCGGAACGCCTACCTCGACGCGGCGCGGGCGGCCCAGGCGCTGCTGAGCGAGGGACTCTACGACGTGAGGCTGGTGGGCCCCTACCTCCTTGGCCTCTTCCTCGAGAAGGGTCTGGAGTCGTTGCCGACGATCTTCCACTCGCTCTCCGTCACCCTGCTCGGCAACTGGGCGTTCTTCGGGCCGCACGAGCGGAAGGAGCTCTACGCCGACGGGAGCCTGCGCTGGTTCC
>QKJM01000283.1 GCA_003249315.1 Archangium sp. | reverse complement strand
CCTCACCAGATCCTCACCGACCTTGAGGGTACGGGCCTGAACGATGCGGCCGTCGCCCTGGACGACCGGGTGCTCGTCCGTCACCCGCAGGAAGCCGCCGGAGGCGGTGGAGATCTCAATCACCTTGTGCTCGGCGTCCCGGATCTCCTTGGTGTAGCTGTAGGTGCGGTTGGCCTTGAGCTGGACGTTGTCGAGCGTGGACTGCTCGTCCAGCGACACCAGGTCCGTCCGGAGCTGCGCGTAGGCCTCGGAGACGGGCACCTCGCCCTCCGAGAAGAGGACCGTCTGCTCCGGGGTGTAGCAGCTCGACTCGCAGTAGCCGTTCACGTAGAAGACGGACACCGGGTTCTGGCCATAGCGGTCGCTGTAGATCCGACAGTCAGCCAGCGTGGGGTGGGGATAGAGCTGGGCGCCGAGTTCGATGGCGGCGGTGGTACCGAAGGTGGGATAATACGCGCGTGTCCTCTTCCGCTCGATGGGACGCGACCACTTGTAGCCCACGCTATCAACGCTCTGATAGGTGGGGCCCGAGAGGTAGAGGTTGTTGATGTAGGTGGCGTTGGCCTCATAGCCATAATAGTCCCCAGAGTACCTATAGGTGGACGTCTCCAGGTAATCGAGGAGGTTGGTCGTGTAGTCGGGCGCCGCAGGCACCCATGTATCGAATATGTTCGATCCGGCCTGGATACCGCACTTGCGCGCCCACTCGACACGCTGGGTAGCCTGATTCGTGTCCAGGCTGTCGTTCGAGCAACGCTGAGTCAAGATGACCGTATTCTGGGCACCGGCCACCATCGGGAACACCAGACCCGCCAGGAGTCCGAACATGCGCTTCGAGCTCTTGCTCCTCATCATCACTTGTTTCTCCGTGTATTGACTGCATGTGCGGAATGGTTCCGCCCAGGCAGACTCTACGTGAAATGACAGTGTGTCAAGTCAAGCCGGGAAAAATGGTAATGATGTGATTGTAGGTTTTTGGCCGAGCTGTTCGTTCCCTGGCCGGGAGTCTGGGAGAGCTGTCTCTGACGCCTGTATTTGAGGGAGGAGAGTGCTCCGCGGGGGGCGGCGCGACGGCCCGTGACTCATGGGCAGGGCCGTCGCACCCGTGCTACGGAATCACGTTCTCGGGCACGTGCGACCGGAACAGGATGACCCGGTTGATGTAGCCGATGTCGTCGTTCTGGAACGCGGAGGAGCCCACGATGAAGCCCTGGGCCACCAGCAGGTTGGAGACACGGTCGGTGGTCTCCGGGCTCAGGTTGTAGACCAGGCCGTGGAAGGTGGTCTTGTTGACCTCGGTGATTCGATCCAGGGTGCCGTCAGCCCTCACCAGATCCTCTCCGACCTTGAGGGTACGGGCCTGAACGATGCGGCCGTCGCCCTGGACGACCGCGTGCTCGTCCGTCACCCGCAGGAAGCCACCGGAGGCGGTGGAGATCTCAATCACCTTGTGCTCGGCATCCCGGAGCTCCTTGGTGTAGCTGTAGGTGCGGTTGGCCTTGAGCTGGATGTCGTCCAGCGTGGACTGCTCGTCCAGCGTCACCAGATCCGTCCGGAGCTGCGCGTAGGCGTCGGAGATGGGCACCTCGCCCTCCGAGAAGAGGACCGTCTGCTCCGGGGTGTAGCAGCTCGCCGTGCAGTAGCCGTTCACATAGAAGGTGGAAACCGGGTACAGGCCACCGGTGTCGCTGTAGAGCTTGCAGTCAGCCAGCGTGGGGTGGGGATAGAGCTGGATGCCGCTGCTGATGTTGGCGCTGGTTCCGAAGGTGGGGTAGTACGGGCGTGCCCTCAACCGATCGACGGGACGCGTCCACTTGTAGCCCACGGTATCGGTGCTCTGGGAGGTGGCACCCGAGAGGTAGAGGGTGTTGACGTAGGTGTTGTTGACGTCGTAGCCCCAGACGTCCCCCGAGTACTTATACGTCTTCGTCTCCATGTAGTCATAGAGGTACGACGTATAGTTGGGCGCCGCCATGACGTACGTGTTGAAGAGGGTCGCTCCATTCTGGATGCCGCACTTGCGCGCCCACTCGATACGCTGGGTAGCCTGGGCGATGCTCAGGCTGTCGTTCGTGGGCACCGGCCACCATCGGGAACACCAGACCCGCCAGGAGTCCGAACATGCGCTTCGAGCTCTTGCTCATCATCATCCTTGCTGCTCCTTGAGTTGACCGCGAGTGTGAAATAATTTAGCCAAGCCAGACTCCACGTGAAGCGGTGGTGTGTCAAGGCAATCCGAAAAAAAAGACAATGGTGGGGAGGAACGCGGAGGTGGGCGGGCATGGCTCTGACCAGGAGCACGGGAGACCTGTTCCCGCAATGCTCCAGGTCTCGCTCCGCGGCGCTCTGTAGTAATGGGTTCGGGTCCTGCTCCGCGGAGTTCAGTAGATGGCCGAGCAGTAGGCGGTCACATAGAAAGAGGAAGCGGGTGTCTCACTGCCGCTGGCATAGAGCGAGCAATCGGAGAGGTTCGGGAAGAGCTGGACGCCGGTGCTGTTGGAGCTCGTGCTCCCATAGATGGGATAGAGAGGGCGCTGCTTCTGCCTGCTCGCATCTCGCTTCCAGAGGTAGTAGCCCTGCGCGTCCACGAGCTGGGTCGTGGGCCCGCTGAGGTAGCGCAGCTCGGTATGGGTTGCGTTGATGTCGTAACCATACAAGTCGCCCGTGTACCTGCGGCTCGAGGGGGCGCCTGCCTCGGAGTAGTCCTTCAGGGTGCTTCCATTGGACGCGGGAATCCCCGTGTCGAGCCAGGCCGACTTGGAGCCCACGTTCTGGCTCAAGGCGCACTGGCGGACCCAGTCGAGCCGCTCTCGAGCCTGCCTCACGCTCAGCCGGTCGGTGTCACACCGGGAGGTGGGGGCGGAGGCCTCACAGTAGCCGTTGACGTAGAAGTTGTACCCGGAGGCCGGCTGCGTTCCGTTCTTGTCCAGATAGAGGGTGCAGTTGGCCAGCGTCGGGTGGGGGAAGAGCTGCTTGTTGGTGCTGCTGTTGATGTTGGACTCGCTACCGAAGGTAGGGTGGAACGGACGCTCCTTCCGGCGCGCCGGGTCTCGCCACCACTCGTAGTTGCCCTGGTCGTCGAGGCCCTGGGAGGTCGGGCCAAAGTTGTACACCTTGTTGACGGTCGAGTTGTTGATCTCGTAGACGTCGGACTGGCCGATGTAGGTGTTTTTGCCGGAGAAGTTCGTGCTGTAATCGTCCTCGTTGTACTCGATGAGTTCACCAGCGCCATTGGCAGACATCATCCCCCAGTAGCCGTACGCGCTGCTCGGGGTTCCGACGGACAAGGCGCAGCGGCGGGCCCAGTAGATCCTTGCCTCTGACTGGGAGGGATTCAGGGCGTCGTTGGCGCATCGCTGCTGGAGGATCGCCTGGGCGGCAGCAGTCGCTGGGAGCAGTGTCATCGCGCAGAGCGCCGCGAGTTGTAACGGTCCTTCCTTCAGTCTCCTCATGTGCGACCCCTTTCCGGCGCGGGCCTTCCAGGCTTCTCTACGGAATTGCCCGGAACGCAAAAAAGCGGGGTATCACACTTTAAGAGAATCTGGAAGTAAATACGTGGTTTCCTTGTTTCTCCGTGGGCGCACGTGTCTCCCTGTAGCGGTTCTTCTCCGGCATTCGCGGGGAGGTGATGAGTCAACCCCGAGCCTTCTCGGCACGCCTTTCGCGTGACGCATTGCGGCGTGGCGCCCTCCCTCTCGGGGTTCTCCTTTTATCAAGGCCCGTCAGGTGACGCCCCTGACGTCCGCGAGGCGACCTCTCGCATTTCCCCTCGTAGACCCGCTCCCAGAAGTCTCCTCTTCGTGAGCCCCAGGTTTTCGAACCCTGAAGTGAATCTTTTTTTCGGGGCTCGGGCTCTGACGGCAACAACCCAGGAAATCACGCTTGATGCATTGCGTCAAACGTGCCTGGCCGCCTGAACTCGAATTCCGTCCCCACGGCATCAAGCCAGCCACGTCCGACAGACCCCATGGGTCGATTCGCTGGTCCGGAGGTATGACATGGCAGTCCACGACGCGCCCGGAGAAGGGCAGTCGCAGCAAGCATCTGACGCGTCCATCCCGCGTGGACGGATCCTGTCCGCGCCCGAGAGCTTCCTGACGGCCGCTGAGATTTCCCGGCGCCGGTTTTTCGGGAAGGCGCTGGTGGCGATCAGCGCCGCCGCGGCGATGGGGACGGTGAAGGCGAGCGCGGCCGAGAGCGCCAGGCAGGCCGTGAAGGAGGGGCTCGACAAGAACCTTCCGCCCAACGTGCCCGAGTGGAGCAGGATTCTGGGCGCGCCCGTCCTCGCACGGCCCTACGGCATGCCGTCGCCGTACGAGAAGAACGTCCAGCGCCGGGAGAGTCCCGGGCTGACGACGACGCCGCACTCATCGGTAGGGTTCACGCCGCTGCAGAACCTCTTCGGCATCATCACTCCGAGCGGGCTCCACTTCGAGCGCCACCACGCCGGCGTGCCGGACATCGATCCGCACCAGCACCGGCTGATGATCAATGGTCTCGTCAAGCGACCGTTGATCTTCACGATGGAGGAGTTGCTGCGCTTCCCGTCGGTGTCGCGCATCCACTTCATCGAGTGTGGCGCGAACTCCGCCATGGAGTGGGGCAACGTCGCGGTGCCGACGGTGCAGTACACCCACGGCATGGTCGGATGCAGCGAGTGGACCGGCGTGCCCCTGTCGGTGCTGCTCGAGGAGGCGGGTTACGACAAG
>QKJM01000698.1 GCA_003249315.1 Archangium sp. | reverse complement strand
ACGCGAGGAAGATGGAGGTGTGCATATTCGATCCGGCGAACCCCGCGCGCGAGCTGCGGCGCTACGCCTTGCTGGAGCACACCGAGCACGTCTGGCACGGCTTCATCCCAGGGCTGCAGACGGGGACGCTCTACGGCCTGAGGGCCCACGGCCCCTACGAGCCCCGGCGAGGCCTGCGTTTCAATCCGAACAAGCTGCTGGTGGACCCGTACGCGCGTGCCCTTCACGGGAAGGTGGACTTCTCCGCCCCCATCTACGGCTACGTGCTGGGGGTCGACGACGAGGATCTCAGCTTCGACACCCGCGACAGCGTCGCCGGCATCCCCAAGGCGGTGGTGCTCACCGACGACTTCGACTGGGAGGGGGATCGCTCGCCCTCGGTGCCCTGGCACCAGATGCTCCTCTACGAGGCCCACGTGAAGGGCCTCACCATGCTGCACCCCGCCGTGCCAGAGCACCAGCGTGGCACCTTCGCGGGTTTCGCGCACCCGGCCGTCATCGAGCACCTCGTCAAGCTGGGTGTCACCGCCGTGGAGCTGCTCCCCATCCACGCGCACGTGGACGAGCCCTTCCTCGTCAACAAGGGCCTCACCAACTACTGGGGCTACAACACCCTGGGCTACTTCTCTCCGGATGCGCGCTACAGCGTCTCCGGCGCCCCGGGCTCCCAGGTGGCCGAGTTCAAGACCATGGTGAAGGCGCTCCACCGCGCCGGCATCGAGGTCATCCTCGACGTCGTCTACAACCACACCTGCGAGGGCAACCACCTCGGGCCCACCCTGTCCTTCAAGGGCCTGGACAACAGCGCCTACTACCGGCTGCTGGAGAAGGATTCGCGCTACTACCACGACTTCACCGGCTGCGGTAACTCGTGGAACGCCACCCACCCGTACGCGCTCAAGCTCATCATGGACTCCCTGCGCTACTGGGTGCAGGTGATGCACGTGGACGGCTTCCGCTTCGATCTCGCCTCCACGCTGGGCAGGGACAGGCACGGCTACGACACCCGCTCCGCCTTCTTCCAGATGGTGCATCAGGATCCGGTGCTCTCTCGGGTGAAGCTGATCGCCGAGCCCTGGGATGTGGGCGACTTCGGCTACCAGGTGGGCAACTTCCCGGTAGTGTGGAGCGAGTGGAACGGGAAGTACCGCGACACCATCCGCCGCTACTGGAAGGGGGACGAGCGGCAGGCCGCGGAGGTTGGCTCTCGGCTCACCGGCTCGTCGGACCTGTACGCGCTGGGCGGGCGCAAGCCCACCGCGAGCATCAACTTCATCACCGCCCACGACGGCTTCACCCTGCACGACCTCGTCACCTACAGCCACAAGCACAACGAGGCGAACCTGGAGGAGAACCGGGACGGCGCCAACGACAACCACTCGTGGAACTGCGGGGTGGAGGGCGAGACGAGCGATCCGGTCGTCCGCGCGCTGCGCGAGCAGCAGAAGCGCAACTTCCTCGCCACGATCTTCCTCTCCCAGGGCGTGCCCATGCTGCTGGCCGGCGACGAGATGGGCCGCTCCCAGCGGGGCAACAACAACGCCTACTGCCAGGACAACCCCCTGTCCTGGGTGGACTGGAACCTCGACGAGGCCCGACTCAAGCTGCTGGAGTTCACCCGCCGGATGAGCCAGCTCCGGCGTGAGCAACCGGTGCTCACCAAGCGCAAGTTCTTCCGTGGCTCCCACATCTGGGACAGCGAGCTGAAGGACCTGGCCTGGTTCCGCCCGGACGGGCAGGAGATGACGCGGGAGGACTGGGAGAAGCCGTATGTGCGCTCCCTCTCCTTCCTGTTGGGCGGGGATGCCATCGCCACCCTGGACGACGAAGGTCAGCGGGTCGTGGGAGACACCTTGCTGGTGCTGATGAATGCCCATCACGAGCCCATCACCTTCCAGCTCCCGGCCATCGAGTGGGGGGCGGACTGGGAAGAGGTGGTGGACACCGGGGAGTCGCGGGTGGAACTGCACACCCATACCCCCGCTGGTGGCTCGGTGGTGGTGGCGGGTCGCGCCCTGGTGGTGCTGCGTCGCCCGGCCTCGGAGTAGTCACCCACGGGAGAGGTTGGCCGCTCATCGGTATCGACGGCAGGCAGAGCGATCGTTATAGGGAGCGGTGGCCGCCGCTCCCTTCGATGGCCTCAGGAAGACACGCTCTTGGATACACGAGTCGCACTCTGGTTGGGCTTCAACCTCTCCGTCATCGCCTTGTTGGCGCTCGACCTGGGCCTGTTCCACCGCAAGGAGCATGTGGTGTCGCCCAAGGAGGCCGGGGCCTGGACGGGGGTGTGGATCACGCTGAGCCTGCTCTTCTGCGGCGGCCTCCACTACTTCGACTACTGGAACCGCGAGCAGGCCCTGCAGTGGGTGACGGCGTACGTCGTCGAGTACTCGCTGTCGGTGGACAACCTCTTCGTCTTCCTGATGGTGTTCGGCTACTTCCGGGTGGCGCCGCAGTACCAGCACCGGGTGCTCTTCTGGGGCATCATCGGGGCGTTCATCATGCGGGCGGCGCTCATCATCACGGGCACCGCGCTCGTCCATCGCTTCCACTGGCTGCTCTACATCTTCGGTGCCTTCCTGGTCTTCACCGCGGTGAAGATGGCCTTCTCCAAGGACGAGGAGGACGCGGATCCGGAGACGACGCTGGTGGTGCGGGTGGCCCGGCGGCTGTTGCCGGTGGCCCGGCAGGGTGATGGGAGCCACTTCTTCCTGATCGAGGACGGCCGGCGGAAGGTGACGCCGCTGTTCCTGGTGCTGCTGGTGGTGGAGGCGACGGACCTGCTCTTCGCCATGGACTCCATCCCCGCGGTGCTGGGCATCAGCCAGGATCCCTTCATCGTCTATACGTCCAACGTGTGCGCCATCCTCGGGCTGCGCTCGCTCTTCTTCGTGGTGTCCAGCCTGATGGACAGGTTCCACCTCCTCAAGATGGGGCTGGCGGTGATTCTGGGCTTCGTGGGGACGAAGATGCTGATTACGTTCTTCGACATCCACGTCCCCATCGGGCTGTCGCTGGGCATCATCGGCGGGGTGCTGGTGGCGTCGATGATCGCCTCGCTCCTCTGGCCGAAGACGGGGGACGCGCCCGAGTCCCACTCCTGAGTCCTTCGAGGGAGTCGGCCGTTTTGCTTGCGTCCCAGGGGCCAGCCGGCCAAATGTGGGGCATGTCCTCCGTCACCACCGAAGGCATTCGCGTCACCGTGAAGCCCGCCTACTGGCCGGAGCGCAGCGCTCCGGAGTCCATGCAGTTCGCCTTCATGTACACCGTGGAGATCGCGAACGAGGGCCCGGAGCCCGCGCAGCTCCGCGCTCGTCACTGGCTCATCACCGACGCCACGGGGAAGGTGGACGAGGTGCGGGGCGAGGGCGTGGTGGGCAAGCAGCCGCACCTGGCCCCCGGGGAGCGCTTCGAGTACACGAGCTGGGCGTTGTTGCGCACCCCCTTCGGGAGCATGCGCGGCAGCTACGAGCTGGTGAGGCCGGATGGCCGGCGATTCGAGGCTCGCATCGGCGAGTTCGCCCTCACCCAGCCTCACGCGCTGCACTGACGGAGTCATGGATACCGCACCCAAGGGATTGCTCCTGGTCAACCTGGGCACGCCCGACGCGCCCGAGACAGGCCCGGTACGCCGCTACCTGCGCGAGTTCCTGAGTGATCCGCGCGTGGTGGACATGAACCCGGTGGGTCGCTGGCTGCTGCTCAACCTCATCATCCTGCCCTTCCGGCCGAAGAAGAGCGCGCACGCCTACCAGAGCATCTGGACGCCGGAGGGCTCGCCGCTGCTGGTCCACTCGAAGGCGCTGGCGGCGGCGGTGGCCGAGCGGCTGGCGGGCCGGTACGAGGTGGAGCTGGCCATGCGCTACGGCAACCCGTCCCTGCCGGACGCGGTGGCGCGGCTGAAGGCGAAGGGGGTGAGGGACTTCACCGTGCTGCCCCTCTACCCGCAGGAGGCGGCCTCCACCTCCGGCTCCACCCTGGCGCGCCTCTACGAGCTGCTGGCCGAGCCCTGGGACGTGTCCAACGTGCGAGCGGTGCCGGCCTTCCATGAGCACCCGGCCTTTTTGGAGGCCTTCGCGGAGGTGGCGCGTCCCGTCATCGCCGAGGCGCGCGCGGACCACGTCCTCTTCAGCTTCCACGGAGTGCCCGAGCGCCACATCCGCAAGAGCGACGCCTCGGGGAAGCACTGCCTGGCCTCGGCGGGGTGCTGCGAGGCCCTCACGGACGCCAACCGGCACTGCTACCGGGCCCAGTGCTTCGCCACCGCGCGAGGCATCGCCGGGAAGCTGGGCCTGGAGCCCGACGGGTGGAGCATCTCCTTCCAGTCGCGCCTGGGGAGGGATCCGTGGGTGCAGCCCTACACGGACGTGGTGCTGCCGGAGCTGGCGGCGCGCGGGGTGAAGCGGCTGGCGGTGTTGTGCCCGGCTTTCGTGGCGGACTGCCTGGAGACGCTCGAGGAGGTGGCGATGCGAGGCGCCGAGCAGTTCATCGCGAGCGGGGGCGAGGCGCTCACCCTCGTCCCCTCGCTCAACGCGCACCCGGCGTGGGTGAATACCGTGGTGCGGCTGGTGCTCGAGTCGGAGGGCGCGGCTCCTTCTTCGCCCGTGGCGTCAGCCGCTCTGGGGGTTCCTTCTCGAGCGGGGTGAGGCGGAGCGGGTGCTCGCCACCCTACGCGCCGTCGCCGTTCGGTCGGGGCGCGGCGGCACGGGCCAGTCTGTCCCGCACGGCGACGCCCAGTCCCTCGGCGCGCGGCAGGCAGGCCACCAGCACATCATGCCCGTGCTGGTCCGCTTCACGCAGCCTCATATAAAGGACGCGCGCCGCGCCGGCTGGATCCTCCGGCACGTCGTAGCGAGGCACTCCGGCGGGGAGCGAGAGGCTGGGAGGCCCCAGCACCCCCACGCTCCGCCCCTGGGCCCGTAGCGCCTCCACGCGCTCGATGACACCTCCGGGTTCGGCGAGCAGGACCCCCGCCCGGGGCGCGTAGTGGGAGGAGAGGCTGCCGGACACCCGCACCGTGGACGAGGTCCGCACCGGCACCGGGCGACCGAGGACGCGCTCCACCTCCTCCACCGGCAACCCCCCGGGGCGCAGCACCGCCGGCTCGTCGCCGCTCAGATCGACGATGGTGGACTCCAGGCCCACCGTGCAGGGGCCGCCGTCGAGGATGAGATCCACCTCGTCCCCCAGATCGGCGCGCACATGCTCCGCCGTGGTGGGGCTCACCTTGCCGAAGCGGTTGGCGCTCGGCGCGGCCACGCCACCGCCCATCGCGTCCAGTACCGCCAGGGCTACCGGGTGGTTCGGCACCCGTACCGCCACCGTGTCCTGGCCGCCGGTGATGGCGTCCGTGGCGCGCTCGCTACGGGGCAGCACCAGGGTGAGGGGGCCCGGCCAGAAGGCCGCCGCGAGGCGTCGGGCCTCCTCGGGGACGCGGCGCGCCCACGTGTCCAGGGCCTCGGCGCGGGCCACGTGGACGATGAGCGGGTGGGTGGCCGGACGGCCCTTGATGGCGAAGACGCGGCGCACGGCCAGCTCGTCCTCGGCGTTGGCGGCCAGGCCATAGACCGTCTCTGTCGGCAAGGCGATGACACCACCGCGCCGCAACGTTTCCACTGCCCGTGACAGAAGCTCCGAGTTCATCATGTCTGAGGGTACAATGTGGCGCCCGGAGGGGATGATGGGCAAGTCACAGGTGTTCGAGGCCCGCAGTCAGATGCCCGTGGACGCGGAGGATCTGTTCGCCTGGCACGCCCGGGAAGGGGCCTTCGAGCGGTTGATGCCTCCCTGGGAGCCGGTGGAGGTGGTGGCGCGGCACGGAGAGGGCATCCGTGAGGGCTCGCAGGTGGTGATGAGGATGCACCTGGGTCCGGTGCCGGTGCGCTGGGTGGCGGAGCACACCCGGTACGTGCCCGGCTCGCTCTTCCAGGACGTGCAGGTGTCGGGGCCCTTCTCGAAGTGGGTACACACGCACCGCATGTGGAACGAACCCCCTGCCTCCTCGGTGCTGGAGGACGAGGTGGAGTACGAGCTACCCATGGGGCCGCTGGGGCGACTGGGCGGGAGCGGCTACATGCGCCACCGGCTGAAGCGGATGTTCGCCTACCGGCACGCGGTGACGCGCGAGGACCTGCGGCGCCACGCCTCCTTCGCCGGGCAGAAGCCGCTGACGGTGGCGGTGAGTGGCGCCTCGGGGATGGTGGGCCGCGCGCTGGTTTCCTTCCTCACCACGGGGGGCCACCGGGTGCGGCGGCTGGTGCGCGGCCAGCCCCAGGCTGGAGACATCGCCTGGGCTCCGGGACAGGGCGAGATGGACCTGCCCGCGCTGGAGGGAGTGGACGCGGTGGTGCATCTGGCCGGCGCCCCCGTCGCCGCCGAGCGCTGGACGGAGGAGCGCAAGGCCCTCATCCGGAAGAGCCGCACCGAGGGCACCCGGGTGCTGTGCGAGGCGCTGACGAAGCTGTCCCACCGGCCCAAGGTGCTGGTGAGCGCGTCGGCCATCGGCCTCTACGGCGACCGGGGAGATGAGCTGCTCACCGAGTCCAGTCCTCCCGGGGAAGACTTCCTCGCCAGCGTCTGCCGTGAGTGGGAGGCCGCCACCGCCCCGGCGAGGGATGTCGGCATCCGCGTGGTACACCTGCGCATTGGTGTGGTGCTGAGCGCCAACGGCGGCGCGCTGGCGAAGATGCTGCCCGCCTTCCAGACGGGAGCCGGTGGCCCCATCGGAGGCGGCGAGCAGTGGATGAGCTGGGTGTCCCTCGAGGACGTCCTCGGCCTCATCCACTTCGCCCTCCTCGACCCGAGGGTGCATGGCCCCCTCAACGCGGTGGCGCCCAACGCGGTGCGACAGAAGGAGTTCGCCTGGACCCTGGGCCAGGTGCTCTCCCGGCCCGCGCTCATGCCGTTACCCGCCACCGCCATCCGCGCCCTCTTCGGGGAGATGGGCGAGGCCACCGTCCTCTCCGGTGCCCACGTGCGCCCCGAGGCCGCCGAGCGCCTGGGCTTCCCCTTCATCCATTCCTCCCTGGAGCAGGCCCTGCGCTTCACGCTCGGCAGGACGACGGAGGGGCCCCGCTTCCGCTTCGGCTGAGGGGCACGCGCCCTCTCCCTGCTCGCGGCTGCGCACGTCCGCTCGTCTGCAATGGTTTGTGAATCTGCTTCGCGATTCATTTTTACCATATTTTCTGAATTCCACTCGGGGTGTTGGTTTGCTTTCGTGCTGGAATGACTCCGAGGGGAGGTAGCCTTCCCTGCGCGCTGCGCCGGGCCTCTCATGCACGCCTGCCTCTTCGGGACTGGATGACTGAGCCGCTTGTGCTGGAATTCAGACCTTCAAATGGTTCGAATTCCTATCTGGATTTAAATCCACAGGCGATGAACTTTACACGCTGAGTGCGGAGGTGTTTTCTTGGATTTGTGCAAATCGCGGGGCTGAGCCGAGTGGCTCCGCGATGAGCGCACCATGCTTTTCGTTCACTCCGGACGAAAAAGGGGCCCCCCATGGAAAACGTCGCTCAGGCAGATCATGAGACGCCGCAAGAGCTGGCCATCGCCGTATTGCAGGAAGATTTTGCTCTGGGTGGCTGCGAAACGGGGACGGTCATCCTCCGGGAGATGCTGGAGGATGGGAGCGAGCTGAGCCATCTGGAGCTTGGTGCCGGACAGGAAGATGGCGAGCGGACGGATCCGTGGGCGGAGGGGGCTTGTCTCTTCGACCTGACACGTGAGGAGTGGCGGTTGGTGCGCAGCGCGCCCCTGCTGAGCTTCACGCTGGTGGCCTCGGCGGACGGGAACGTGTCCCGGCAGGAGCGGTGGGCGCTGGTGCGCGCGCTCGAGGACGGCAAGCGCTCCACCTGTGAGGTATTTCGCACGGTGTGCCGTGAACTCCATGGCAAGCGAGAGGAGCTGATGGCGCAGCTCATCGCAGCCCCAGGAGGAGTCGAGCGGCTTCCCGAGGCGTACCAGGTGGTGGCTGGGCGCCTGGGCCGGGACGAGGCGGAGCGCTTCAGGTGGTGCCTGCTGGAGTTGGGCCGGAGGGTGGCAGTGGCCTCTGGCGGCCTGTTCGCCTCCTGGGGCTGGCTGCGCCGCGAGGAGCGGCACGCCCTGGCCGAGCTGGCCGTGGTGCTCGACGCTTCACGGGCCTGAGAGGCCTCGGCCAGGGGCCTCCGGCTCAGTACATGTCCGGCTTGCTGGGCTGTGGCCCCGCGAAGAGGGCCTCGGCTGTCTCCAGCGCCTCGGGGGTTCCCTGGAGGGAGCCCACCGAGGCGAGCGTGGGAGCACTTCGCAGTCCCGAGTAGAGCGCCGCGAGGGCTCGGGCCTCGCACCTCAGGTGGCCCTCGCCTCCACGCTGGACGCGGGCCTCTCCTCCCGACACCTCCAGCACCCAGCGGCCGGCGTTGTCCGGGAGGATCGCGTCCTCCACCTCCAGGTGCAGCGTGTCGGACAGTCCACGGGGATAGCCGCGCGCCGAGAGCGCCGCGGGCACGTCCAGCACGCGGAGCATCCAGTGGAAGAGGACGTGGGTGGACACCGCGGACTGCTCCCGGAGGAGCTGGAGAAGGGGCTCGTTCGTGCCCCCGTTCCACACCATGTCGCGCGCCATCGAGGCGTAGCCCCCGAGGAAGCTCAGCAGCCGCCGCCAGCCCGACTCCCCGCGGGCGCAGAGGTCGGTGAGGTGGAGATCATAGAAGAAGGGGTTGTCCTGTCGGGCCACCTTGGTGAGGAAGACGTAGCCGCTCAGTTGCCCGGCCTCCTCCAGCACGTAGCCGGTGGCCTTCTTCATGCGCGGGTTCTGGACGCGGCTCCAGGCGTAGGGGCCCCGGTCCAGCCAGCCCTGCCGCGTGCGTGCCACCTCGCGGTAGAGGGCCTGGACGGCGGGAAGGTCTTCCGGGGTGAAGGGGCGCAGGGCGGGTTCGCGGCTGCCGGAGGGAAGGGCGGTGAGAGGCACGCGCAGCTCGCAGCGCACGCCGGCCTGCTCGTAGCCCACGTTCCGGTACAGCGGCTGGGTGGCCGGGTAGAGCGCGGAGAGGTGATGGCCCTGTGCCCGGGCCTCGCGCAGGGTCTCGGACATCAGCCGGGTGGCCACGCCCGTGCCGCGCGCATGGGGAGCGATGCCCACACTTCCCACTCCGTGGAGGCGTACCGATCGCCCTCCCCAGAACTGGCCCATGGGGATGGTGAGGAGCCCGCCCAGTACCTCTCCCTGGCGACGCAGCACCCTCAGGGGCTCGTTCCCGACCTTCTCGAACACCGCCAGCTCGAGTTCGACGGGGACGTTGAAGCTCTCGCTCAGTATCTCGGCGAGTCGCTGCCGCTCCGCTTCGCCCGACGGGACTCCGAATTCCAAGGGGGAATCGCTCATGAACTGGAGGATAGCGCCCTGTCCTCGGGATCCCTACGACTGGTTCTGAGTGCAGCTCGTCGCGAAGCAGCGGAGCTGCAACCTCTTCCCTTGGGGAGCCGTGCGTCATGCGGATGACATTTCTCTTGTGCCCGCGTACGGGGCGGCAGGTGGGCACGGATGACAATAGCCAGAGAGTGGTTTGACATGACAATCATGTCGATACCCGCCAGTCAGGCGATGGTGGAATGCGCGGTCGTCACCGCCGCCATTCCTGGCTTCACGGTACCGGGTTGGCCCCTTCCCACCGGGCTTCTCAATGCATTTCATCGGTACTTTCAGTCCACCTACTGTGCCATACGGGAGCCAGTGCTGCGTGATGGCTCTCCAAGGACAGGCGTGTGGGTTTCTTTTCGTTTGTTCTGAGAGGCTGAAAAATTCCAGATGCAGCGTCGGGCTTCTTCCTGCGCAGGGCGGGGTCGAGAGAGCGGATTCATTCGACAACGCTGCTATCGATGTTCGGGTTCATTCGTGTACGCTGGAAAAGTAGCGTGGGGGAGGGCGCGGAGCATGAGGCTCGGCGTTGCGTGTTGCCTCATGAGGGTGCCGGTTCTTCCAGCTCGAGGGGCCCGAGCCGACCATGAACAGAAACAATGCGGGTGCTGTGCGCAGGGAAGA
>QKJM01000428.1 GCA_003249315.1 Archangium sp. | reverse complement strand
GGGACCGGTGGCACCCGGGCATGAGCAGGATCCTCTGCAACGTGCCCTGCGCCAGAGCGAGGCCCGACACCAGCGGAGCGTGCGACGCCGCCCCCTCAAGCCCAGGCCCGAGGAGCCCGCATCGTCCAGCCCCGCCGCGAGTGCGAAGCACCCTCCGGCTCTCGCGCGCCGACCAGCCCCCTGGCGCGCCATGACCGCCATCGTGCTGAGCACCCTCCTCATCACCGGGCTGGCGGTCGTGCTCGTCACCTGGCCATGGCGCGCTCCCGCGAAACGCCCCCCGGGCGAGATACCCTCCTCCCCCACGTCCTCTTCCCTTCATCCACTTCAGGAAGGTTCTCCCATGCGTAAACCACTGGCTCCCTCGGACATATCTCCAGCGCCCGAGCCGAAGCAGGACTCCGCGCCCTCCACCTGGGGCTCGGTGCTCCCAGGCTGGTTGAAGCCCCTGCCCGTGGCGTGCCTGCTTTGGAGCGGCTGTGCCACCACTCCGGAGCCGCCCGCCAGCGCCCAGGAGTGTCCCGACATCGCGCTCGAATTCATGAGGATGAGGGGCATCGAGCCCGGCGACCATGGCTACATCAACCTCGACATCAACCAGCAGGGCTACCTCAGCGACTACGGCGTGTACCGCGAGGGCCCCATCGTCAGTGTCGTCACCGAAGAGGACTTGAGCGCCATGAAGATGTTCCCAGTGGGCACGAAGTTCCACGGGTACATGTGGACAGGGGGCAAGAGGGTCCACGTCCACTGGAAGATGGCGGAGCTGCCCGATGGCCGTCAGGAGCCGATATGCATCGTGCTCGGCGTCGACGAGAAGAGAGGCTACGCGAAAACTCCGGGCCCCCATCCCGGCACCATCATCGCCTCCAAGCAGATCGCCTTCACGGTCGTGCGCCGCTTCGAGCCACCCGAATAGAGCCCTCCCCCAACGAGACGCGGCGGGCCCGGCCCCGAGGAGCCCGACCCGCCGCGCCTTCACATCCTCATGCCCTCAGCGGCTTCACCTGCCGCGGGCACTCCCAGTAGGTGTACTCGCAGGTGGCCGTGGAGGGATCGCACGGCACCTTCATCACGGTGACCAGCTCGCACGGGTGCTTCGGCTCGCCGAGCCCCACATCCACCGGCACCTGCTCCGGAGACACATCCCCCGGCCCGCCTTCCTCGAACGGGCGGACCGGCTGCTTCGACACACCGCCTCGAGGCTGCTCCTTCCGCGACACCGGCGCCTCCGCCGGCACGCACGCCACCGGCAGCAAACCCGTCGTCGTTCCCAACACCGCGCCCAGCACACATAGCTTCGTACGCATGGAACCCCCTTGCCGCCGAGACCCTCCTCCACGCCCATGGCGCTTCGGTTCCGGTTCAGCAGCAAGGAGGTAAACTACTCCAGGGGTCTGACATCCCCCGGGGCATGCGCGGCGGTGGACTCCCTCTCCGTGAAGGGCCGGGGTCCCGACTCAAACCCCGCCATTCCAGTCACTTATGGAACACCTCACCGGGAGTGGGAGTCATGACGACCCCACCCCGGGAGTCACCCGCTCAGAAGAGCGTGTCGGCGATCTTCACTCGCGAATCGCCCTGGTGCGCGGTGAAGCGAGCCAGGCGCTGGCCCTCGCGCCACACCTCGATGCTGCGCGGGAGCCACTCGCCGGTGGCCGGGGAGGTGTAGTCCAGGAAGCGCACATCCCAGGCCGTCCCCTTCTTGTCCTTGTAGCGCACGCGCGCCGGGCGGAAGCCGTCCTTGTACACCCAGAACTGCGACTGGCCCTCGCCCTGCTCGCCCAGCACGTACGCCACCTCGCCGCCGAAGCGCGCCAGCGAGGTGGTGCGAGAGGCGACGCCCAGCGACTGCAGGTGCTCCTCCACCTGCTCGCGGCCGCTCGCCGAGGAGCTGCCGCGCACCGCCAGCACAGCGCACACCTGCCGCACCGCCTCCTCCAGCGAGGCCACCGCCGTCCCCTCCACCCGCTGACGGCCGCCGGACCGCACCACCACCACCGTGCCACCCTCGGCCGTCCTGGCCTCCAGACGGCAGCGGCCCGGCAGCTTCATGTACAGCGTCCCGTCCGCCTCCAGCTCCGGCCGGTCCGTGGGCAGCCCCAGCGCCGTCCCCGCCTCCTTCACCCCCGGCCCGTAGAAATGCACCGAGCCGTCCGCCTTCAAGGTGTACAGCTTCAGGTCCTCCCGCGCGTCCACCATCCGACGCAGGATGGAACCCCCCGGAAGGACATATGCCCCCGCACTCAGCGCCACCAGGGCGCCCACGATGACCACGGCTTTCTTCACGGCTGACCCGTCCTCACCACTTCCTGCATCCACGCGAGCAGGTTCTCGCGCAGCTCGGGGCGCTTGAGCGCATAGGCGATGTTGGCCTTGAGGTAGCCCAGCTTGTCGCCCGCGTCGTAGCGCTTGCCCTTGAACTTGTAGCCCAACAACCCCTTCGTCTTCTGCAGCGTGGCCAGACCGTCCGTGAGCTGGATCTCCCCGCCCACTCCCGCCGGCTGCGTCTCCAGGATGCCGAAAATCTCCGGCGGAAGCACGTAGCGCCCGATGACCGCCAGGTTGCTGGGCGAAGTGCCGGGCTTGGGCTTCTCGACGATCCGCTCGATGCGGATGACGCCATCACCGATGTCCGTGCCATCCGCGATGCCGTACATGTGCGTCTCGCTCTCCGGCACCTCCATCAGGGCGATGACGGCCTGCCCATGCTGGCGGAACACCCGGGCGAGCTGGCGGATGCCTGGATCCTCCGCGTCGATGATGTCGTCACCGAGGATGACGCCGAAGGGCTCGTTGCCCACCACGTCGCGCGCACACAGCACCGCGTGGCCCAGGCCCAGCGGCTCCTTCTGGCGCACGCTCACGATGTTGGCCATGTCGGAGATGGCGCGCAGCTTGCGGAACTCCTCTTCCTTGCCGCGCGCCTTGAGCACCGCCTCCAGCTCCACGGCCAGGTCGAAGTGGTCGACCATCGACTCCTTGCCGCGACCGCTGATGAGGATGACGTCCTCGATACCCGCCGACACGGCCTCCTCGACGATGTACTGGAGCGTCGGGGTGTCGACGATGGGCAGCATCTCCTTGGGGATGGCCTTGGTGGCCGGAAGGAAGCGCGTGCCCAGGCCGGCGGCCGGCACCACGCACTTACGGATCAGAGGCTCTCTGCTTGGTGTAGGAGTGGACATGTGGCACCGAATCTAGTGGTGCCCCACCCCTCCATCAAGACGGATAGGATGCGCCCCCATGCTGCATCGTCTGATGTTCCTCATCACTCTCTCGCTGGCCGGCGTCGCGCACGCCCAGACCACCAGCACGCCCGATACCCGCCCCTCCGAGGCCGATGACCTGAGGGACCTGCTGAGCGCGCGAGCCTACGCCATGGGCGGCGCCTGGCGAGCACTCGGACTCGGCGCCGAGGCCGGGCTCGGCAACCCCGCCTCGCTCGCCGCGCTGCGCAGCTACCGGATGGAAATCTCCGGCGCCTGGGACTGGAACAACAAGGGCGCCTTCGGGATGGTGTCCGTGTCGGACTCGGTCACCAGCGCGCTGGCCGCCGGGGTCACCTACCAACTCGCCACGTTGGATCGCGGCGCCCTGCGCACCACGGCCCACATCAACACGCTGGCCTCGGCGCTGCCGCTGGCAGAGAGCCTGATGCTGGGGGCCTCGGTGCGCTACGCGCTGCTCCGAGGAGCCCGGGAGGCCAACGTGGTGACGGGCGACGCCGGCATCCTCTTCCGCCCCACCCCGCTGTTCGCCGTGGGCGTCTCGGGCCACAACCTCATCCAGACGAACATCCCCGAGCTGAGCCGCTACTACTCGGCGCACGTGGGCGTGCTGGCCGGAGTCTTCACCGTGGCGGGAGACGTGGTGGCCGACTTCGAGACGCGCGCGAGCCCCGTCTTCACCTACAGCGGCGGACTGGAGCTGCTGCTGGGGCAGACCTTCCCGCTGCGCGCGGGCTACACCTGGGACGGCTACACCGGCGCCTCGAAGCTGGGGGTGGGCCTGGGCTTCAACACCCCCGGGGGCGGCGTGGACCTGGCCTACCGGCATGGCTTCGGCTTCGAGCAGGAGCGGGTGGTGGCCCTCACCTTCAAGCTGAAGGTGGGTTGAGCAGCCTCAGTCGCGCAGCGGCAGGTAGCGCTCGGAAGCGGCGAAGCGCACCAGCTCCACCAGCTCCGACGCGTCGACCCCGAGGGCTCGCAGCCCCGCCACGGCCGGCCCCGGGCCTCCACAGGCGACGAGCCCCGCCCGATTGGCCGAGTGCCGGGCCGCCTCCGCCAGCGCCGCGGCGTCGAACTCGCGCGTGGCCGGCTCCAGCAGCTCCATCGCCCGCTCGCGAGCACGAGGGTGCAGCGCCTCGCGCACCACCCGGGACTCGGTGCCGAAGTCCGTCCCCCCGCGCAGCACCGAGGAGAGGATGGCCACCGCGCGCAGGAGCTGATCCTTCCTCAGACAGCGCAGCGCGAGCAGATCCGGCGAGAGGCAGGCCAGGGCCCGCCCGGCGAAGAAGCGCAGCTCCGGCTCCGACAGGGGCTGGAGCACGGCGAGCCGTCCCACCAGCAGGCGCGGCGCGCCCGGGTGGACGAGCACGAAGGGGGGAGCGTCCTCCTCGGCGAGACACACCTCCGGCAGCTCCACACCGAGCATTCGCGCGACGGACGGGAGCACCTCCAGGGCGGCCGGGGCACCAGGACCGGAGTCCGGGCGAAGCGGCTCGGAGGAGCCAGCGGCGCGGCCGTAGGTGGGGAAGAGGTGACAGAGGGCGAGGCCCACGGAGGCGAGCAGCTCCCCCGCCGGGTTACGCAGGCCGGGGTGGCGCAGGCCCGCGCGCTCCTCGGCGGTGAGCGGGCGACGAGGGGCATGGGGCGAGGACTCCGCCCGGCCCTCGAGCGCCGCGGCGACCTCGGCCATCAGAGTGCCGCGCGCCATGTCCCCCCGGCCCGAGAAGAACCCGGCCAGCTCGCGGTACGCCGTCGCGTCGAGCGGCTGCTCCTGGACGCGCTGGAAGGCGGCGGGCCGGGCCGCCGAGGGGGCGGCGGGCGCGGGTCGGGCCGGAGCGGGGGAAGCAGCGGGAGCGGCGCCTCCCCGGGCGCGGCGGCGCAGGGGCTCCATCTTCCCCGGGGGAGCCTCCCAGGAGATGAACCGGGTGCTCTCCACCGCCACGGGCGCTGCGGGCGGCTCGGGCACCTCGCCGGTGGAGAAGGAGGGAGGGAAGTCCCCGATGGCGGGCACCTCCAGGAGGGTGGGCGCGGACGCGGGCGAGCCGGCGGGCGTGGCGGGAGTGTCGGAGGAGACGTCCACCGCGACGGGAGCGGGGATGAGGACGACGGTGCTCGGGTTGCTCGGCTCGCGCTTCGGGAGGGCGCTGCGAGGGGGCTCCGGGTGCAGCGAGGGGGAGAGTCGCTCGGCGATGGACCCGCGCAGATTCTCCGCCCGCTGGGCGTACACCTGCGCGCGGGCCTCGTCGCCCAGCACCTCGAGACAGAAGCGCGAGAGGCGCTCCCAGGTGCGCATGCGCTCGGCCTCGTCCTCGGTGGCGGTGGCGGCATGCTCCAGGGCCCACGCGGCCTCGCCGGACTGGGAGCGCGCGATGAGGCGATCCACCAGGAGCAGCCACGCTTCCTTGTGTCCGGGCTCGGCGCGCACCGCGTGGCGCAGCTCGGCGAGGGCCGCGTCTGCGTCCCCGTCGGCCTCCAGCGAGGCCACCAGCTCCAACCAGGCCTTGCGCGCCGCCGGACCGCGTGGCTCGCGGGCGAGGCGGGCCCGCAACAGTTGACCCACTCCGGCCCTGTCCCCGAGTCGCCGCGCCAGCCCGAGGAGCTGCTCCTGCGCGTGCGTGTCCTCGGGGTCCTCCGCGAGCACCTCCGTCCACGCCCAGTACGCGAGCTTCGCCGCATCGGGTAGCTCTCCGGCGAACTCGGCCAGGCACCGCAACCCCTCGACGCGGTGGGGAGCCCTGCGAGGCATGGCGGCAAGCCCGGCGCGCAGGCGCTCGGCGGCGAGGGGACGATCCTCCCCGGTGGTGCTGAGGGCGAGCCCCATCAACGCCGGGAGGGAGCCGGGGGAGAGGGACTCGGCGGCCTCGAAGTCGGCCCGGGCCGCATCCTGCTCTCCGCTGGAGAGCAGCCGCTCCGCGCGAGCCAGGAGGGCGGCGACCTGGGCCCTGGGGTTGCCCGCACGCTGTACCGCCTCGTCGAGCGCGCGTCGCACCGCCCAGTCGTCGCCATCGCCGCGCTGGGAGAGAAGGCGTACCTGCTCGGCGAGCGCGCCCTGGTCTCCGGTGAGGGCGACGATCTGCCCGTAGGCGCGAGCGGCACCCGAGGGATCCTCCAGCTCGTTCTCCAGCAGCTCGGCGAGTCGGGTGAGGGCCTCGGCGCGCACGGCGGGGTCCGTCGACTGATCAGCGCGAGCCAGGTAGAGCTGCGCCAGCTCGCGCCAGGCCCGGCGGGCGATGAGACGAGCCTCCACCTGCGCCTCTTCCGGGCGCTCCTCCCGAGGCCCCACGGGGCGAGGAGAGGAGGAGTCCTCCCGCGCCAGGGAAGGAGCTTCGGAGCGGCCCGGGAGCGGGCGTGGTCTCGGAGACTCGGGCGGAGACGACGCGGGGAACTCGAGGACGGTCTCCCTCCGGTGGGCAGCGTCCGAGTCCTCCTCCAACCGGGCGATCGGAGGTGGGGGCGTGGCCGTCTCGACGCGCGCGGATGGAGGGACGGGATCCTCCGCGGTGGTCTCGTCCTCCGACCAGGGGGAGGGAGCTTCGAAAACGGTCGAGTGCGGGGGGGTGGGCTCCTCGTCGGAGAGAGGCCGGCCCTCGACGATGGCTTCCCCTTCGACAATGGGAGCGTCCGAGGGGGCGAGACGGCTCTCGAGCAGCGCGAGCAGCCGGTGGGCGCGGCGATCTCCGGGGGCGTCGTCGACGAGCGCCTGGAGGTGCTCGATGGCACGGGGAAGCTGCTCGAGCCGGCGCAGCAGGCGCGCGAGCTGGAGGCGCACGGCGCGGCGGGTGTCGCCCTGGGTCTGGGCGAGAGCGGAGGAGAGGAGCGCGATGGCGGCGGCCTCGGTGCCAGCACGGAGGGAGAAGAAGACGAGCGTCGAGGCCAGACGCGGAGACATGGGGAGGGAGCGGCTGGCTCGGACGAGCTCACCGAAAGCGCGCGCGGGCTGTCCCTCGTCGAGCAGACGAGCAGCGACCTGACGGTGCCGCTCCACCGCGGATGAGCTGGCATCATTGCCGTTTCTCACGCCACCCATGGGTGGGGCAGTCTACACACGATGTCGCCTCCGGTCGTCACCGTCCTCCTTCCCGCGAGAAACGCCGAGCGCACGGTGGCCCGTGCGGTGGAGAGTCTGCTCGAGGGCACGCTGCGTGAAATCCGTGTGGTGACGGTGGACGATGGTTCCACGGACGGAACGCGGACAGAGTTGGAGCGGCTGGCGGCGAGGGACGACCGAGTGGAGGTGCTGGACGGCGGGGGGCGCGGGTTGGTGGCGGCGCTGGGGCTGGCGCTGTCGAAGGCCACGTCACCGTACGTGGCGCGCATGGACGCGGACGATGAGGCGCTACCGCGCCGGCTGGAGGCGAGCGTGGCCGCGCTGGAGGCGGATGCGAGCCTCGCGGGTGTGGGGACGGGGGTGGAGATGTTCCGGGAGGACCAGCCAATAAGTCCCTCGATGAGGGCATACGCGGAGTGGCTCAACGGGCTGACGACGCCCGAGAAGCTGCACCTGGAGCGGTTCATCGAGAGCCCGGTGTGCCACCCCTCGGTGTGCCTGAGGAGGGAGGCAGTGGTGGCGGCCGGGGGTTGGGAGCATGGCGACTTCCCGGAGGACTATGAGCTGTGGCTGAGGCTCATCGACCGGGGCTGGAGGATGCGCAACCTGCCGGAGGTGCTGCTGCGCTGGAGGGACAGCGGCGAGCGGCTGACGAGGACGGATCCGCGGTACGCGCACAAGCGCTTCATCTGGGTGAAGGCGCGCTACCTGGCGAGGAGCCGCGAGGTGGCGGGGAGGCCTCTGGTGGTCTGGGGCACGGGACCGGGAGGGCTGACACTCAGGCGCTTCCTGCTGGCCGAGGGGGCGCGGGTAGAGCGTTTCATCGACGTACACCCGAGGAAGGTGGGTACGCGCATCCACGGGATACCCGTGGAACCGCCAGAGTCCCTGGGAGCGCCGCAGGAGGACACGCACCTGGTGGCGGCGGTGGGCGTGAGAGGAATCCGCGACGAGATTCGAGGCACGCTCACTGCGCTCGGGTGGACGGAGGGGATGCACTTCACCTGCGCGGCGTGAGCGACTGGAGCCGGAGCAAGGCCGCTACAGCTCGGAAGTGCTGGGAAAGGCTCGCCAGTTGGAGGAGACTGAGCGGCGTCTGTTCGAGCAGACGCGGCGCCGAGAAGAGTTGGAACGACGCCTACCGTCAGCACAGGGATTGAGCGCGTCCAAAGAAAACCGGAGGGCCTGCCCGAGGAGCGGAATCGGGCAGGCCGAACGCTCACCGTCCCTGGAAGCGAGGAGGTCGCCGCTCCGCGTAGGCCGCGAAGGCCTCGGCGAGATCCTGTGATTGCAGGAAGGCGGAGTTCCACACCGCCACGTAGCGCAGGCCGTCCGCGATGGACTTGTCCGCGCAGTACTCCATCACCTGCTTCGCCCCCTGCACCACCAGCGGCGGGTTGTCGGCGATCCTCCGCGCCGTGGCTCGCGCTTCCGCCAGCAGTTCCTCGGGCGAGGAGAAGACCTGGTTCACCAGCCCCATCCGAAGGGCGCGACTCGCATCGATATCGCCCCCGGTGTAGGCCAATTCGCGCGTGTTGCCCTCTCCTATGATGCGCGGCAGGCGCTGCAACGCCCCCAGGTCCGCGGTGATGCCCACCCGCACCTCGCGCAGACTGAACTTCGCCTCCTGCGAGCAGTAGCGGAAGTCACACGCGGCGATGAGGTCGATTCCTCCACCGATGCACCAGCCCTGTACCGCGGCCAACACCGGCTTGCGGCAGCGGGCCAGCCCCTCAGTGGCCGCCTGCATCCGCTCGATGAGTTGCAGCAACCGGGTACGCTCAAGCGCGAGGTTGCCATCCCCCACCACCAGAGGCCCGAGCGACTCCATCATCGCCATCAAATCCAGGCCATAGGTGAAGTGCGCCCCCTCCCCCCGCAGGAGGATGACGCGCACCGACTCATCCGCATCCAGCACCCTGAGCACCTCAGGCATCTCACGCCAGAAATCCGGACCCAGCGCGTTGCCCTTGCCCGGTCCGATGAGCACCACCTCCGCGATTCCGTCCGACTGCTCGAGGCGAAGCGACTGGTATTCCTTCATCATTCCGAAACCTCCTGAAGTTCGAATATCATGTCCGCCACGGAGGCCCACGGGGATTCATCCCGCAATCTGGTGGCGCACCCACGGTTCACCCACCTCGCGACGCTCGGCTTCCCACCCTGGTTGTAGGTCCAGCACCTCGACAATGCTTGGATCTCGCTCGACCAGATGGTTCAAGCCAACGACTCGCGGCCCTTCACCGGGCTCATGTTCCTTCCCACAGAGGAACTGCCAGTCTCCGTCCTCGTGAGCTACCAGTCGAATGGGCTCGCTTCTATCAAAAACATGGATACACACGAATGCCGCACGTTCACGAGCCAAGATCCGCTCCAATTGTTGTGCTTGAATTAACGTTCTTTAGGTGGAACCCATTCAGTCTCCAGCTCTTTGGATCCTTTTTCACGATTGCAAGACCGGCAGGAGGGCGCCAGATTCTCGGTCGATGACGGTCCACCTTTGCTGTACGGCTTTCGATGATCCGCCTCATAGGATTGCGACTGCCCCGACTCCCGTGTCAGCTCTTCGTCGCAGTACTCGCAGCGCGCATTGCCCGTCGCATCACGGCTCTTCTCGTAGGCTGCGTCCCGGTCTGCATTGCTGAAGCGGCGAGAACCCCGCGCCCCTTTTGTCATGGCAACCGCGTTGGAGGGAAGCGCGAGGGTGATGGTCTCCGCGCTCACGACGACCGCATCCACCTCTCCC
>QKJM01000907.1 GCA_003249315.1 Archangium sp. | reverse complement strand
CGCGTCTCCCAATAATGGAATGAGGAGGCGCCCATGTCGCGTACACGGAGCCGAGGCCTGCTGCTGGTGCTGGGGATCGCCGGGTTGCTCGGGGGCGGCTGTGGCACCCCGCCACACTGGAGGCAATTCCGCGCGGACGAGCCCAACTCGGGCTTCCTGCTGGTGGGCTCCGCCAATGCGATCCGGCCTGCCTGGGAGGTGAACGTGGGGCCGGTGGTCTACTCGTCTCCCGTGCTGGATCGGGACGGAAACCTGTACGTGGGCAACATGGATGGCGAGCTCGTCTCGGTGAGCCCCTCGGGAGCCATCCGCTGGCGTACCTCCTTCCCGGGCAGGTCCATCCTCTCGTCTCCGGCGGTGGACTCCCATGAGCGCGTCTATGTCATCACCACGCAGAGGATGGAGGATGACTCGCTGCGCAGCGCGCTGCACCGGGTCCGTCGCGAGGATGGCGCGCTCGTCTGGACGCGCGACCTGAACGCGCACAGCGGCGCATCGCCCAAGACACGCCGCCAGGGCGGGGACGACCAGATTTTCGTCCAGGTGAGCGGCCCGCAGGATGCGACCCTCGTCGTCTTCGATGGGCTGGGACAACAGCTCCAGCGGCAGGAGGTCATCACGTGCCATGTCATCACCGGCTCCTCCTCCATCACGGACTTCCTCTCGGAGGTATGGGACATCCTCACGGACTTCCCGGTGGAGTTCGACCCATCGGGGGTGCCGCTGTACGAGCAGCTCGGCTGGCCCACGCCCACGCCCGCGCTGGTGGAGGAGGGACGCGAGGGCAATACATCCACCGTCATCGTGGCCGGGCTCTGCGGCCTTCACGCGTACCGCTGGAGCACTCCCACGTTCACCTTCCTGTGGCACTTCGACTTCGAGGACGCACGGCGCTGGAGTTCGCCGGCGGTGCTCGGTGGAGTGGTGGCGATCGGGAGCGAGGACGGAAAGGTGCGCGCGAGGGACATCCTCACGGGAGATGCGCGGTGGACGCGCGACGTGGGGGAGCCCATCCTGGCCACGCCGGCGTGGAATGGGCGGCAGGTCTTCGTGGTGTCGGAGTCGAAGCTGACGGTACTGGATGGGTTGGACGGCACGCTGGAACACCAGCAGGGGCTGTCAGGCGCGTCGTTGGCCTCGCCCGCGGTGACAGGCAGCCACGTCTACGTGAGCACCATCCGGGAGCTGACGACGTACTCCTTCGACCTGATGACCCGAGCGCACGAGACCTCGGTTCAGGGAGGGGTGTCCTCACCCGCCGTGGCGCGAAACGGAACGGTGTACGTGGTGGACACGGCAGGCATCTTGCGCGCCTACCCGAAGTGACCCGCTCCAGGCGCGTCTTCGCACTCACCCAGGGTGAAAGTTGGATTAGGCTGGACGGAGCAGAAAGGATTCCCCTTCGATGCGTCGTCTCCTCGTCCTGTCCATGACCCTGACGTGCCTCGGTGGCTGCTCGTGCAAGGGCACCCCGGGCCAGCGTTCCTCCTCGAACGATGCGACCCCCACCCCCCAGCAGGCGCGGGAGTCTCCACTCGTCGTCGAGGCCCCTCCACCCGAGCCGACCGCCTTCGACAAGGCCACCCAGCTCCACACCCAGGGCCGGCGGAGTGGCGAGGTGGGCAACTTCCAGGAGGCGCTGAAGCACTTCCAGGCGGCGCGGGAGCTCGCCCCCGAGTGGCCCCTCCCCGTCTACGACTCGGGCTACACCTACCTGCTGATGGGGGACACCGCCCAGGCTCTCCCGCTCTACGAGCAGGTGGACAAGCTCGCGCCCCAAGGCTTCTCCGACACCAAACGCGTCCTCACGTGCCTCCGCCTGGAGAAGGCGGGACGCGTGCCCGAGGGGACGTTCCGCAAGTTCATCGACGTGATGCAACTGAGGGACGTGGAGGAGCTCGAGCGCCAACTGGAGGCGCTGACCAAGGCGGCCCCGCGGTTCTACCCCGCCTGGCATGAGCTCATCGGCTTCGCCAAGGACCAGAACGAGCGACTGCGCCGTCTGGAGAAGACTCTGACCCTCGCCCCCGATGCCATGACCCAGGGCGAACTGCTCGTCCACAAGGCGATCCTCCTGCGCCAGCTCGGCAAGGAGGAGGAAGCGCACAAGCTGCTGCAATCGCTCGTCGACGACCCTCAATCCCTGCCGAGCACCGTCAACGACGCAAGGGAAGCCCTCTCCATCAAGCTCGCTCCCGGCCCTGTCGCAGCGCCCGTGCCCTGAAACCGAGCCCCTGTAGAGAAGCCTCCGAATCCTCGGAGGCCTCCCGGCCGGCAGCGCCAGGAGCCATGGTGAAAAAGACATGGACCAGAGCGGAAAAATCCAATAAAGTGGGAAAATCCATTCTCGGCGAGCGAGAGAACCCACTTCTCGCTCTCGGTCCCAGCCGAACGCAGGTGAAGGGCCATTGCCGTTCATTGCCCACTTCATCTCCGCGAGGTGATTTTCATGCTGGCTGGATATCGCGCCGCCGATCGGGACATCCTCGAGCAGATCGTCCGAGAGCCACGATTTCGTGAACTCACGACGATCCCTCTCATTACCTGGCCGACGTTCGCGCTGATCTCCTCGGCCTACGCGCTCATCGCCCTGGGGACGTTCCTCTATCTTGCGGGCGGACCGTATCTCCTGACGTTGATCC
>QKJM01000974.1 GCA_003249315.1 Archangium sp. | reverse complement strand
AGGGAGCCTGCTTCGGCTCGGGCTTCGGCTCCACCGCGGCCACCGGCGCGGGGGGAGCACTGGCCGGCGGGGCCTCGGCGCCCTCCACGGAGATGATGACCCGGTTGCCGTCCGCGCGCACGTCGTACTGCGCGGCCCGGCGCAGCGCCACCAGCACCCGGCCCACGCTGGCTCGCTCGTCCGAGAACTGGGAGGCCACCACGCCGGACACCGGCCCCTGGCCTTCATGGTGTCCCTTGATGGCCGTGGCATCCGCGGACGAGAGGTCCACCACCAGCCGCTCCGGCCCGCTCAGCCGGAAGACGGTGAAGGTCGGGGCCCGGGTACCAGTCACCACTACCTGGGTGCCCTCCCCTGTCCGCGCCACCTTCAGGTCCTTCAGGGAATTGAGCTCGGAGGCCTCGGCCCCCACACCCAGGATGGCAACCGCCACCGCGGCCACCATGCTCATCAGCTTGCCCCTCGTCACAGCGCTCTCCTCGAGCATGCGTCCCTCAAAAAGCTGCAGTGGGCGCGGAAGCCGCCGCATCACGGCTCCCAGTTCTTGCCCGTCATCAGGTTGTAGGCAGGATCCAACGCGTCGTCTGGCCGTAGCTTGAGGCTCACCGGGTTGGAGATGACACGCTCCGGCGTGGTGATGACCTCGGTGACGATGACCTCATCCCGGAGGATCTGCGTCACCTTGCCCCCCTGGCGCCCCATCTTGGTATTGCGGCGCACGATGTGGCCGCGGCCCAGTGGATCCTCCACCATGGCCAGCGGATTGGCGTCACCGGTGACCACCGCCACCAGCTTCAGTTGATCGATGTCCCACTGGCAGAGCGGCTCGTTGCACGCCACCACGGGGTTGACCTGCACCGCGCTGGGATCCAGGTCCCCCAGCGGGCTACGGAATGGATCCCTCTTGCCCACCGGGTTGTAGTTGTAGACGTACGCAGGCTGTGACGGCTCCGCCGTCCCGGGCGACGCCTCCGCCTCTGCCGCCGCCTTCTGGGGCGCGGCGCTGGCCTGCGCGGGTGCCGCGGCAGGCCGAGCCGGCCGTGGCGGCGCATCCTCGGCGCAGCCCACGAGCGCGAGGCCTAGCACGCCCGAGATGAACATGGATTGGAACGTCTTCATCCTCTGGTCCCCTTGTCGCCCCATTTCCTGGACCGATCAAGTTTCTACTTCTTCTTCGGCTCCGGGGCCTTCTGCTCCACGAAACGGAACGTGGTGGCGAGGAAGGTGCTGTCGAGAACGACCTTCTCGTTCTTCAGCTTGGCCCCATCGAGCTTGATGTTGTTCACGTTCACGATGCGCCGCATGTTCGCGACCTCCTGCAGGAACATGGCGATCTCGTGGTAGTTGCCGCTCACGGACATCTTGATGGGAATGCGCGCGAAGAAGTCGCCGCCCCCCACGGACTCCGGGCCCGGCTCCACGCGGGCAATCGCCAACCCGGACTTCTTGCCGATGTCATTGAGCTGCGCGAGCAGCTCCTCGACGTCCTTGTTCTCGGGCAGCTCGGTGAGGGCCTCGGCGAGCTTCTGCTCCAGCACGTCCATCTCGCGCCGACGCTCGTTGAGGTTCTGGGCGATCTCGCTCTTCTCGGCCAGCTCCAGGTCGAGTTTGCGCTGCTGGGCCTTCTGCCGGACCATCTTCTCTTCCAGCGGCTGGATGAAGAGGAAGAAGTTGGCGGCGGTCATCAACACCACCGCGGCCGCCAGCCCGCCGAACTTTACCGCCGGGGGCGCCTTGACGATCCTATCGAGGTACTTGTCCATCGCCTGCGTCCTCTCAGATGGCGTAGTTGGCGGTGAGGGTGATGTCGAAGTCCACGGTGGAGACCTGCCCCGGCTGCTGCTTGCCGGCGCCTGCTGCCTGCACGGTGCTCTTCAGCTCCACGTTGTTGAAGAAGGGCTTGATGTCGCCCACGGGGAACTCCTCGATGGCCACTTCCGCGCTCACCAGCTCCACTCGAGATGTCTTGGCCTCGCGCCGCTGCTCCACCAGCCGCCCGATGCCCTTGGGCGTCCAGACCATGCTGTTGAGGTTGCGCATCAGCTCGGCCACCTCGTCATGGCTGACAGCGGAGCCGGAGATCTTCACGCTGCCGCGCTCCTCGGTAAAGCCCTTCAGCCAGGCCTTCTTGGGCACCGAGGTGGCCAGCGCGTCCAGCAGCCGCACCGGGCCAGAGCGGCCCTTGCGCAGCTCGTCCAGCACCGCCAGCTTCTTCTCCACCTCGGCCTTGCGGTTGTTGATGTTCTTCACCTCGCCGATGACCTTGTCCAGATCGGCGATGCGAGCCTTGGTGGAGGCCAGTGCCCGGGCGTTGCTCTGGTACACGTCATCACGACTCGAGAACCAGAAGTAGTTGCCGATGCCACCCGCGAGGAGCACGGCCCCGAAGAGGACCAGGATCTGCCGGCCCATCTCCCGCTTCTTCACCGCCCTCACGGGCAGCAGGTTGATGCGGATCATCATGTGCGTCGTTCCTTCGAAGCAGGGGGAGATCAGCCGAGCTTGTCACCCGGGCGCCTCAGCGCCAGGCCCACCGCCACCGCCGCCATCGGCGCCACCTCCATGATGAAGGCGGGATCGAACTTGCGGTTGTCGACGTCGATCTTCCTGAAGGGGTTGAGAATCTCCACTGGCACGCCCACGCGCGTCTCAATGGTCTTGAAGAGCGCCGGAATCTTCGCGGTACCGCCCGAGAGGTAGACCTTGCTGAAGGTGGCATCCACCGCGGTGCCCGCGTAGAAGTCCAGCGAGCGCTGGATCTCCCCCGCCACCTGCTCGGCCACGCTCAGGAGCACCCGCTCCACCTCCTGCGGCACCACCGCGTCCGAGTCCCCGCGGGTACCGCCGATCTTCAGCGCCTCCGCCTCCTCGTAGGAGACGTTGAGCTGCTTCTGGATCTCCTCGGTGAACTGGTTGCCGCCGATGGTCACGTCGCGGGTGAACACGGTGATTCCGTTGGTGATGATGTTGATGTTCACCACCGAGGCGCCCGCGTTGATGAGCACCACCGTCTCCTGCTCCGGCAGCTCGTAGTTGGTGCTGAACATGTTCTGGACGGCGAAGGCGTCCACGTCCACCACCACCGGCTGCAACCCCGCCTCGGAGACCACGGAGGTGTAGTCGTTGATCATGTCCTTCTTGGCCGCCACCAACAGCACGTCCATCTGACCGGTGGCATCATTGCCCCCCTCGTCGAGGATCTGCGTGTCGATGTTCACGTCCTTGACGTCGAAGGGGATGTACTGCTCGGCCTCCCACTGGATGCTCTCCTCGAGCTCCTCCTGGCTCATGCGAGGCATCGGGATCTTCTTGATGATGACCGAGTGGCCGGAGACGCCGATGGCGACCTCCTTGTTCTTGATCTTCAGCTCGGCGATCAGGTCCTGCAGCGCCTGGACGATCGCCGTGGAGTTCATCAGCGCGCCATCCACGATGGCCTCGGGCGGCAACGGCTTCATGCCGAAGCTCTGCAGCGCGAAGCCGATCTGCCCGCGCTTCTTCTGCTCCTTGAGCAGGATCATCTTCACCGAGGTCGACCCGATATCGAGACCGAGAGCCAGCTTTCCCTTCGCCATACCGTCATTGCTCCGTGGAGGGAACGCCAGCGTAGCACCAGCGGACGAGCCCTCCTAAAATGTGCCCCGCGCCCGCCGGCAGAGCAGGCGGCCAGACCGATTCTCCCCCGCAAATCCCGCGCGGTGGCCCCACACCGCTCGCCAGGGCCCGATTTTCCGGCCCCGGAGGCGTTCCGTCAAATTTGCACCCACCGTGCCGAGGCTCCCGCGCTCCGCGCCTCACCCTCGCTCCCCCTCCGCGTCCGGGTCGATTCCATACTCCTTGATTTTGTACAGCAGGGCCCGATGACTGAGCTCCAACACCTCGGCGGCGCGGGTGCGGTTGCCGCGAGTGCGGCGTAGAGCGGCGCGGATGTAGGACTCCTCCAGCTCTCGGATGGCCCGCTTGAGGGAGAGGTTCGCCTCGGGGGAGGGAGTACCTCCGGGAGGAAGAGAGGAGGGAGCGGAAACGGGGTCAGGGGGAGCCCAGAGACGCTCCGGGAGATTCTCCGGGAGGATCAACGAGTCCTCGGCGAGCAGCACCGCGCGCTCCACCGCGTTCTCCAACTCGCGCACATTGCCTGGCCAGGCATAGGAGGACAGGAGCGCCTCGGCCTCGGGAGTGAAGCCGAGCACGGGAGACTCGCGGTTGAGCTCTCGGTTGAAGCGAGCGAGGAAGGTCCGGGCCAGCAGTGGCACGTCCCCGGGGCGCTCGCGCAGGGGGGGCACCCGTAGGTTCACCACATTGAGCCGGTAGTAGAGGTCCTCCCGGAACTCACCGCGCTCCACGAGCCGACCCAGGTCCCTCAAGGTGGCGGCGATCACGCGCACGTCCACCCGCTCCACCCGGCTCTCCCCCACCGGGCGGATCTCCCCCTCCTGGAGCACGCGCAGCAGCTTCACCTGGGCGGGAGGGGGCAGCTCGCCCACCTCGTCGAGGAAGAGGGTGCCACCGTCGGCCTCGCTGAAGAGACCGCGCCGGGCGGTACGCGCATCGGTGAAGGCACCGCGCACGTGGCCGAACAGCTCGCTCTCGAGGAGGCCCGCGGGGATGGCGCCGCAGTTGACGGCGACGAAGGGCATGGCGGCGCGGGGCGAGCGCGCATGCAGAGCCCGCGCGACGAGCTCCTTGCCGGTACCGCTCTCCCCGGTGACGAGGATGGTGGTGCCCACCGGCGCGAGCTTCTCCACCTGCCGCAACAGCACGCGAACGGGCTCGCTCTCGCCGAGGATGCGCTCGAAGGGCGTGGAGCCGCTGACCTCCTTCAGGCGCCGGTTCTCCCGCAGCAGCCGCTCACGCTCCTCGGCCTTGCGCAGGACGAAGGCGATCTCCTCGGGCTTGAAGGGCTTTCGGACGTAGTCGTACGCGCCTGCGGCCACCGCCTCCAGCGCCTGCGCCTCGGAGCCGTACGCACTCATCACCACCGCCGTGAGGCCGGGGTGATCGGCGAGCGCCTGGCGCAACACGGTCAGGCCATCGCGCCGGGGCATGCGCACGTCACACAGCAGCACATCATAGGTGCGCGCGGCCAGCTCACGCAGGGCCTCCTCGCCGTCGGACACGGCGCGTACCTCGTAGCCGTGCCCGGAGAGCACCAGGGAGAGGACGTGGCGGATGGAGGGCTCGTCATCGGCGACGAGGACGGTACGGAAGAGGGCCATGGGCTGGGTCGGCCCCATCATCCCCCGAGCCTGCGGTCCGGGCCAGCTTCCGGCTCACACGGCCCGCAGACGCAGGGTGAAGCGAGCCCCCCCGCCCGGGAGGTTCTCTGCCACCAGGCGCCCGCCCATCCCCTCGGCCAGCCGACGGGAGATGGCCAGCCCCAGCCCCGTGCCCTTGCCGGGCTCCTTGGTGGTGAAGAAGGGCTCGAAGAGGTGAGCCATCACATCCCGGGGAATCCCCGGCCCCGCATCCTCCACCGCCAACAGCACCGCCTCTCCCGCCCTCCGGGTGGAGAGCCGCACCTCGCCCCTTCCACCCAGGGCCTGCGCCGCGTTGAGCAGCAGGTTGAGGAGGATCTGTGACAGCGGTCCCGCCTCCGCGCGCGCCAGCAACCCGGGCTCCAACTCCAGATCCACCCTCACGGCGTCGAAGTCGTGGCCGACCCGCACCAACTGGACGCACGTCTCCGCCACCCGCGCCACCTCCACCGGCTCCAGCCTCCCCTGCTCCGGCCGCCCCAGCTCCAGCAGCCCGCGGACGATCCCATCGATGCGTTGCACCTCCTGCTCGATGCAGGCGAGGTACTCCCGCACCTCGGGCTCGTGGGAACGGGCCGTGGCCAGCGAGAGGTAGCCCAGGATTCCGGCCAGCGGATTGCCCACCTCGTGAGCAACCCCGGCGGCCAGCCGACCCACGGTGGCCAGCCGCTCCGCGGAGACGAGCTCCGTCTGCGCCTGGGTCAGGTTCGCATGGGCAGCGCGCAGATCCTCGAGCTGGCTCCGGGTCGTCGCCTGCTCCGAGTGCAGCGCCGCCGCCATGCGCGAGAGGGCGCGCTGGATGCGCGAGAGCAGCGGTCCCGCGCTCTCGGACATCGACACGTCCAGCTCCAGCCGGCCGAGCTGCTCCACCATCTCCTCCGTGCGGCGCAGCGGACGGCCCACCATGAAGTCGAGCACCACGTAGGCCAGTACCGTGAGCAGCACCAGGTCCAAGGCGAGCAGGAAGGGCAGCGAGCCGCGAGTGCGCAAGAGCAGTACCTCCTCCGGCGAACCGGGCTGCGCCCCACGCCGCACCGCCTCCATCAACGCCAGCAGCGGCCGCTGAAGGGTGAGCCAGTCGAGGCCCGTGCCCACCACGCTCAGCAGGAAGGCCACGCTGGCGATCCGCCACTTCACTCCGCACGCCCTCCCCTAGCCCGGCCCCGCCACCAGCCAGCCCAGCGGCTCCGGCAGCACCCCGGCCAGCCAGGGCCCCAGCAACATCACCTCCAGCGCGGCCAGCGACAGCCATGGCCCGTACGGGATGTTGGTGGGACCGGGTACCCAGTCATCCTCCTCCTCGTCCTCCTCCTCCGCGCTTGCCCGCAGCTCCTGCGCGGGCGGCCGCAGTTCCTGCGCGGCCACGGGGGCGGGCGCCTGCTCGGGCGCGGGCTCATCCTCGGGCGCCGGCCCGGCCCTCCCTCGAATGAGGAGCAGCAACGAGCCCACCACCGCCCCCTGCAGCGAGGAGAGGAAGATGACCCCCAGCAGCGCCTTCCAGGAGAGGAAGGCCCCGATGAGCGCCAGCAGGTATTTGTCGCCCCCGCCCAGCGCCTCCTTCTTGAAGATCTTCTCCCCCAGCCACTCCATCCCCCAGAACACCAGGAACCCGACCACCGCGCCGATGAGCGCGTCGATCAGCCGCGGCACGCCCAGCGGCACCGACAGCACCACCCCCGCCGCGATGCCGGGCAGCGTCAGCGAGAAGGGCAGTATCCAGTGCTCCAGATCGATGAACGTCAGCGGCACCAGCAACAGCACCAGCACCAGACCGAGCACCAGCTCCGGACCCCACCCGAAGCGACTCAGGCACCCCAGGAAGAGCACCGCGGTGAGCAGTTCCACGGCCGGATAGCGCCAGGAGATGGGCTCGCCACAGGAACGGCAACGACCCCTCAGCGCCAGCCAGGAGAAGATCGGAATGTTCTCGTACCAGGAAAGCTGGTGTCCGCACTTCGGACAGCGCGAGCGCGGCGTCACGATGCTCTGCTCGTAGGGAACGCGGGCGATCACGACATTCAGGAAGCTGCCGAAGAGCAGGCCCATGACGAACAACAGCGCCACGGCCGCTCCCTCGAAGAACTGTACGGGCAAGGTGCGTCTCCACTCCGGAAGGAGCCCGGCACGCAGCATAGGGCGCTCGGACGCCCCTCGGGCAGACGATTCCTGTCACTCGACTGACAAAATTTGTCAGGCCCCCGGCATCGCGTCCCCTCCCCTCAACACGTAAGTGCCTGGATCGTCTGATCCAGTGTGGACTGGTTGACGCTGGCACCGTTCGTGCTATGCCTGCGAGTGGCTTCGGCCGCAACCCATCAGAAGGGATTCCCCATGACCCGCCTGCCCAACCGTAAGAACCGCGGCTTCACGCTCATCGAGCTGATGATCGTGGTGGCCATCATCGGCATCCTCGCCGCGATCGCGATCCCCAACTTCATCAAGTTCCAGGCTCGCTCCAAGCAGGGTGAGGCCAAGGCCAACCTGAAGGCCTGGTTCACCTCCCAGCGCGCCTACATGCAGGAGAAGGACAAGTACTCCGAGAAGATCCGCGTGGTCGGCTTCGCCCCGGAGCGCGGCAACCGCTACGCCTACTACTTCTCCGGCGCCGAGACCTGCGAGGAGCGCAAGGCGGGTGTCCAGCCGACCACCACCGTGAATGACAACTGCATCTCGGTCGACCAGTCCAAGTTCCCGGATCTCGTGGACCTGATGCCGGACTACGTGAACCCCGGCTTCGATTGGAGCGCCGGCACCGGCCTGGATCCCCTGGTTCCCGGCATGACCACCACCTGCCCTGGCTGCAACATCACCGGCTTCGCCGCGGGCAACATCGACAACGAGCCGGACGGTATCGACTCGTTCTTCATCTCGACCAAGGATGGCGCCGCGACTGGTACCGTCTGCGGCCTCGAGTCCAACGAGCTCAACGTGATCGCCGGCGCGCCGTTCCCGACGCACAACGACGTCGACTGCGACGCCCCGTAATTCCGCTTGAGTCTCGGCCAGGCTGCCGAGCTTGAACATCCAGGGGCATCCGGAATTGACTCCGGGTGCCCTTGTTATTTAACCGCCCGAGTCATCATGAGGTCGCGACCCGCCCTGCCCGCCATTTTCTTTGGCCTCGTCAGCCTCGCTGTCCTCGCCCTGCTTGCGGCCCCGCCGCGTCGACCGCCGCGAGGGCCCCACCAGGAACCCCTGCTCCCTCGCCAGGAGGTGCTCCAGGTAGTGGGCAGCGGCCATCTGCCGGTGATCGTCGACTACCTGTGGATTCAGCTCATCCAGGCCACCGGCCGCGCCTGGGTCGCCGAGCAGTACCGCGACGTCTACCCCTACGCCGAGCTGATCACCGATCTGGATCCCCGGTTCGACATCGTCTACCGCTTCGCGGGCAGTACGCTGCCCACCAACCTCGGGAGAGAGAAGTGGGTGAACACCGAGGAGTCCACCCGCATCATCCGCAAGGGCCTGCAGCACTTTCCGAATGATCTGATGCTGAACGTGATGTTGGCCTACAACCTGAGCAGCTTCCACAAGGAGTACCGGGAGGCGGCCCGGGTGGTGGAGCGGGCGGCGAAGCTGCCTGGTGCCCCCGACTACCTGTCCGGCCTGGCCACCCGACTGTATGCCCAGTCCGGCGAGGTGAACGCGGGTCTGGCCCTGGCTTACTCGCTGGCCGACTCCGCCAAGGACGAGCAGACGCGCGCCACCTTCGAGAAGCGCATCCAAGAGCTGGAGTTGGAAGCGGAGCTGCAGCGCGTGGATCAGGCCATCGAGGCCTTCCGCCAGCAGTTCGGCGTGGCTCCCCCGGACATCCCCACGCTCCTGTGGCTGGGCTTCCTGAAGCAACCCCCCGAGGATCCACAAGGCGGAGAGTTCTTCATCGGCTACGACGAGCGCGCCTATTCGGAGACGCAGAAGCGGCGGCTCGAGATCTTCACCCCGGACGACCGGGGCTACCAATGGGAATGAGCGCCATGGATTCCGCAGCGCCCATCGAAATCCGCAACCTGTCCAAGACGTACCGGCTCGGGTTCCTGATGAACCGACAGGTCCGCGCCCTTCAGTCGCTGGATCTCACCTTGATGCCCGGGCAGGTCTACGGCCTGCTCGGCCCGAACGGCGCGGGCAAGTCCACCACCATCAAGATCCTGATGAACCTGGTGCGTGCCTCCTCGGGAGAAGCCCGCCTCTTCGGCCTGCCGCCGGAGAACAAGGAGGCGCGGCGCCAGGTGGGCTACGTGCCGGAGAACCCCTCGCCCTACGAGTACCTTACCGGCCGCGAGTTCGTCACCCTGGCGGGCCGGCTGGCGGGCATGAGCGGCAAGGAGCTGGACGACCGCGTGCGCGAGGTGCTGGGGATGGTGCAGATGGAGCGCGCGGCCGACCTGCAGATCCGCCGCTACAGCAAGGGCATGGTGCAGCGCGTGGCGCTGGCCCAGGGGCTGGTGACGCGCCCCTCGCTGTTGATCCTCGACGAGCCCACCTCGGGGTTGGATCCGGTGGGGCGCCGACAGATCCGCGATCTCATCCTCGAGGAGCGCCAGCGAGGCACCACCATCCTCTTCTGCACGCACATCATCCCGGACGTGGAGGCGCTATGCGAGCGGGTGGCCGTGCTGGTGGGTGGGCGTCTGGTGCGCGAGGGCAGCGTGGCCGAGCTGCTCAGCTCCGGGGCGACCCAGGTGGAGGTGACGGTGGAGGGACTGACGCCGGAGCGCATCCAGGCGCTGGGCGTGCCGCTGGAGTCCATGCAGGCCCTGGAGGGGCGCGTGCTGCTG
>QKJM01000062.1 GCA_003249315.1 Archangium sp. | reverse complement strand
ACTCGCTGCTGGAGTACACGCGGGTGAGCAGCGGGCGTCTGCTGCTCCAACCGGCTTCCTTCGTGCCGGCCACGCTCGCCACCGAGGTCGTCGAGGAGCTGCGCCCACTGGCCGAGCAGAAGGGGCTGCGCCTGGAGTTCGCCGCCGACGAGGTCGGGTTCACCAGCGATCCCCGTCTGGTGCGCCTCATCCTCATCAACCTCGTGGGCAATGCCATCAAGTTCACGGAGCAGGGCCACGTGCGCGTGACGCTCCGCCGGGAGGACGGGGTGCTGCGGCTCGTGGTGCGGGACACGGGCCGGGGCATGTCTCCGGAGCAGCAGGCGCGCGTCTTCGAGCCCTTCGAGCAGTTCGAGCCCATCCGACGGAAGCACACGCCCGGCGTGGGCCTCGGGCTGCCGCTCGTCCAGCACCTGGTCGAGGCGCTCGGAGGCACGGTCGAGCTGTCCTCCCAGTTCGAGAAGGGGAGCACCTTCACCGTGCGACTGCCCGAATACCCGAGGCCTTCGATAGAGGTCTTCCACCCTGCGGGAAGTGTCTGCTGAGGGGGCTCAGAAGCGGTACAGCAGCCCCAGCAGCACGCCGAACGACACGTGCGCCACCAGCATCGACACCGGCGTCCTCATCCCATAGTGCAGCCCCAGGAAGCCCGGGGGCTCCAACTGCCGCACCTCCGTCGGCCCCTGCGTCGCCCTCGCCATCCTCGGGTGCAGCGCAGGCAGCACCGGCAGCACCACGAACAGCACGAAGACGGCGTGGACCACCCCCACCACCGCGCCCAGCCACCAGCTCGCGCGCCCCCACGCGTGGAACGCCCCCACGTACACCAGCGAGAACACCAGCCCGTTCCCCAGGTGCATCAACACCCCGTACAGCTTCGCCTTGTCCCGGTCCGCCGTCACCATCGTCCCCAGCAGGAAGGGCAGGTTCATCCGCGTCAGCCTCAACCGCTGGCTCCCCGCCATCAGCGCCGTCAGGAACACCGTGCTCGCGAAGCCCCACACCAGCCAGTTCAGCCAGCTCACGTCCTCGCCTCCTCCCACCTCCTCGGCCTCCACACCGGCTGCCGGTGCCGCCTCGCCTCCTCCAGCGCCAGCGCCGCGCTGATGAGCCCCACGTGCGTGAAGGCCTGCGGGAAGTTCCCCCTCGCCTCCCCCGTCTCCGGCTCCAGCTCCTCCCCGAAGAGCCCCACGTCGTTCGCGTGACGCAGCACCCTGTGGAACACCTCCTCCGCCTTCTCGAACGGGCCGCCCCCTCGCGCCAGGAACTCCGCCCTCCAGAAGCAGCAGATGCCGAAGGCCCCCTCGCCGCGCTCCGGGCTGCTCTCGCCGCGGTACAGCAGCTCGTCCCCCACGCCCAGTCGCTCTTCGATCAGCGCGTGCGTCCCCTGCATCCTCCACGAGCGCGCGTTCTCGAAGCCGTACCACGCCATCAGCAGCAGGTCCGCCTCCACCTCGTCCCCGTCCAGCTCCTTCACATAGCTGCGCAGCCGCTGGTTCCATCCCCGCGTCTCGATTTCCAGCCGCAGCCGCTCCCGGTGCTCGACGAAGCGCTCCACCGGAATCCCTGGCAACGTCCGCAGTTGGTGCAGCTCCAGCAGCCTGTCCAGCGCCGCCCAGCACATCAGCCGCGAGAAGGTGTGTCGCCGCCGCCCCGTCCTCGGCTCCCAGATGCCCTCGTCCGGCTGGTCCCATACCTCCGTCACGTACTCGCCGAAGCGCCGCAGCATCTTCAGCTCCTCCCGGTCCAGGTGCCCCCCACGCCGCGCCAGGTGCGCCACCGCGTCGATCACCTCCCCGTAGGAGTCGAGCTGCAACTGACTCGCCGCCAGGTTCCCCACCCGCACCGGCCTCGAGCCCGCGTGCCCCCGCAGCCACGGCAGCTCCCGCTCCTTCTCCCTCACCCGGCCGTAGACGTCGTAGAACGTCTTCATCCTCGGCTGTGTCAGCCACGAGGCCCGCAGCAGCCACGTCACGAAGGCCTCCGCCTCGTCCTCGTACCCCAGCCCGAAGAGGGCCCGCGCGGTGAGGGCCGAGTCCCGCACCCAGCAGTAGCGGTAGTCCCAGTTGGCGCTCCCCCCGAGCACCTCCGGCAGTGACGTCGTCGGCGCCGCAACCACCGCCCCCGAGGGCCCGAACGTCAGCGTCTTCAGCACCAGCGCGCTCCGCCTCACCTCCCGCTGGTACGGCCCGTCGTACTGGCACCGTCCCAGCCACTTCCTCCACGCCCGCGTCGTGCGCTCCACGTACTCGCGCGTGAAGTCTCCCAGCGGCGGCAGCACCGCGGGCGCATCGTCCGTCGCGGTGAGCGAGAAGTGCCTCCGCTCCCCCGCTCGCAGCCGGAAGCGCGCGTACAGTCCCCCCTCCGGCCTCGGTCTCAGGTCCACGTCCGCGCGCAGCGTCACCAGCAGGCGCTCGTGCTCCAGCCTCCAGCCCAGCCGGCCTCCGTCCTCCAGCCTCGGCCGTTTCACCCTCCCGTATTCCGGCCGAGGGTCGTACAGCACCTCCACCTCCACCTCGCCCCGCTCGCAGGACACGCACCGCAGCACCTGGTGCTCCGCCACCACGTGCCCCACCGGCTCGTCCCGCATGGGCATCAGGTCCACCACCTCCAGCGTGCCCCCCTCCACGTGGAAGCGCGTACACAGCACGTTCGTGTCCTCCAGGTACGCGCGCTCCACCCGCGCCGGGCCTGGCGGCCCCACCCGCCACGTGCCTCCTCGCTCCTCGTCCAGCACCGCCCCGAAGAGCGAGGCGCAGTCGAAGCGCGGCCAGCACAGCCAGTCCAGCGCCCCCCTCCTCGACACCAGCGCGGTCGAGCGCCCGTCTCCGATGATGGCGTAGTCGTGGATGCGAGCCTCTCGTCCCATGGCCCCACCGTGCTCGCGGCTCGCCCAGGCCGTGCCTTTCCGTCGCGTGTCCCCGGCCGGGCGCGTCGTGCTCCCGCCCGGGAGCCTTCCTGACTGAGAGTCTTCACTTCCCCGACTTGGGGCATCGACTCGCGGACGCGCTCGCCCGAATGCTCCTCGAGCGTTCTCGATTCTTGATCTCCCCCGCCGACCCGAGGAGGCTCGCTCCCCACCGCGACGCCCCTTCCGGGCGTGTGATGTCAGACGCGCGGCTCGCGCCAGGGGGCACGATGCTTTCCTGACAACGGGCCGCTCCCCAGCTTGGAGCCATATGCGGAGTACCCACGAGGCCCGTTCCTTCCCGCTCCCCTCTCAGTCAGGCCCCTGGAAGGCCCGAGCGCGCGCCGAGCTCGACGCCGCTCGTACCCGCCTCCTGAGCATGCTCGAGGGATTGCCCGAGGATGCCCTCACCCGCCAGCACTCGCCCCTCATGTCCCCCATGGTCTGGGACGTGGCCCACGTGGCCAACTACGAGGAGCAATGGCTGCTGCGCCGGCTGGGCGCTCCCGCCTTCACCGACGCCGAATTCGACTCCCTCTACGACGCCCTCCGCCACCCGCGCAGCAGCCGCTGCCAGTTGCCGCTGCTCGCCCCCGAGCAGGCCTTCGCCTACGCCGCCCGCGTGCGCGAGGCCACCCTCGCCTGGCTGGACTCCCTCCCCGAGGACTCCGAGGAGCCGCTGCTTCTCGGGGGCTTCGTCTTCGGCATGGTGGCCCAGCATGAGCAGCAGCACCTGGAGACGCTCGCCGCCACCCTCCAGTTGATGACGAGCCACCCCTACCTGCCTCGCGGCCGAGCCCTCTCGCGCCCGGCCGCCGCTGCCCTCCACGAGGTCTTCATCCCCGGAGGCACCGTGCGCCTGGGCAGCGACGCGCCCTGGGTGCTGGACAACGAGCGCCCCGCCCACGAGGTAGACGTGGCGCCCTTCCTCCTCGACTCGCACCCCGTCACCGTGGGGGACTACCTCGTCTTCGTCGAGTCTGGCGGCTACGAGGACGCGCGCTGGTGGCACCCCGAGGGTTTCTCCTGGGTGCGCTCCGAGGGACTTCGCCACCCCCTCTTCTGGCTGCCCGAGCGGGGTGGCTGGCAACGGCGGCGCTTCGGCCACGTGGAGCCCCTGCCCCGGGACGAGCCCGTGCAGCACGTCTCCTGGTACGAGGCGGACGCCTACGCGCGCTGGGCCGGCAAGCGCCTGCCCACAGAGGCCGAGTGGGAGAAGGCGGCGGTGGGCTCGGATGGCCAGCCGCGCACCTTCCCCGGGGGCGAGGCGTCTCCCTCCCCGGAGCATGCCAACCTGGGAGGCGACGCTTGGGGCCCCGCTCCCGTGGGCGCCTGCCCCGCCGGTCGCTCCGCGGATGGGGTGTGGGGTCTGCTGGGGGACGTCTGGGAGTGGACCGCCTCCACCTTCGATGGGTATTTGGGTTTCCAAACATTCCCCTACCGGGAATACTCGGAGGTGTTCTTCGGAACCAACTACCGGGTTCTCAGGGGCGGTTCGTGGGCGAGTGCCCCCGTTGCCGTGCGCAACAGCTTCCGCAACTGGGATTTTCCCATTCGCCGGCAGATATTCGCCGGCTTCCGCTGTGCGCGGGACGCGAGGTAAGGATACATGTCAGAGACGACGGCCCGGATGGACGACACGGGCTCGGGGGAGTCGCCGCGGGTGCCGCAGGTGACGGTGGAGGTGCATGTGCAGCCGGGAGACGCGCGGCGCGCGCTGCATACGGAGGTGCTGGCCGGGTTGTGCGGAGAGGCCACGCCCAAGGAACTCTCCCCCAAGTGGCTGTATGACGAGCGCGGCAGCCAGCTCTTCGACGAGATTACGCGGCTGCCGGAGTACTACCCCACCCGGCGCGAGCGGGAGATTCTGCAGTCCTACGCGGACGACATCGCCCGTGCGAGCGGAGCGGACACGCTGCTCGAGCTGGGCAGCGGCAGCAGCGAGAAGACGCGCCTGCTGCTGGACGCGCTGGGCCACACGGGGCGGCTGCGGCGCTTCATCCCCTTCGACGTGAGCGAGGCCTTCCTGCGCCAGGCGGCGGAGGCGGTGGCGCTCGAGTACCCGGGGCTGGCGGTACACGCGGTGGTGGGAGACTTCGAGCGGCACCTGGGGAAGCTGCCCGGAGGAGGTCGGCGGCTGGTGGCCTTCCTCGGCGGCACCATCGGCAACCTGAAGCCGGCCCAGCGCGCGCGTTTCCTCTCCGAGGTGAGCGCGGGCCTGGCCCCCGGGGACGGGCTGCTGCTGGGGACGGACCTGCTCAAGGACAGGAAGCGCCTCTTCGACGCGTACAATGACAGCGCGGGGGTGACGGCGGCCTTCAACCGCAACGTGCTCCACATCCTCAACCGCGAGCTGGGCGCGGACTTCGTCCCCGAGGCCTTCCAGCACCTGGCCCCCTTCGACGAGGAGAATGGCTGGGTGGAGATGCGCCTCGTCTCCTCGCGGCCCCAGGAAGTGCATCTCGCCGCGCTCGAGCGTCGCATCCACTTCGCCGAGGGCGAGGTGCTGCGCACCGAGGTGAGCTGCAAGTTCCGCCCGGAGCAGGTGGAGGCGGAGCTGAGCGCCGCGGGGTTGCACCTGCGGGAGCGCTGGACGGACGCCGCGGGGGACTTCGCCCTCTCGCTGGCCCTCAAGCGCTGACGCGAGGTGCCTCGTTGAAGGGCCGACCCTCTTCCCTTCGGGGGAGAGGGTTTTCTTCTGCCCGCTCAGCGGGCCGGGGGCGGTTGGAACTCGATGCCGCGACAGGCGTCGGCGGCGAGGCGTACTTCCTCGGAGGTGGCGCCGGGCAGGGTGGCGCAGAGGAAGAGGTCCTTGTCCACCCGCTTCGCTCCGAAGAGGGCCGGCCAGGACTCGCCGGCTCCGCCGTCCTCCAGCTTCGGCGCGAGCGTCACCCACACCAGGGTGAAGTCCTCGTCGGACTGCTCCTGGTCGAGCGAGAAGGTGAAGGGCTTGAAGGGCTCGAGCATGCTCTCGGCGAGCTCATCCGGCGAGGGCAGCTTCTCGGCCTGTCCGGGCCGGAGGTCGACGCGAAGCACGGGGCGGCCGGGAGGGCCGAACTGGAAGCTGGAATCCGCGGCCACCTGGGCCGTCCACCCCTCGGGCATGGGCACCTTCACGCCCACCCGGCGCTGGGTGGTGGGTCGAGGCGAAGAGGCTTCCTCCTCGGGGCCTTGCGGGGGCTGCTTGTCCTTGTCGGGACAGCCGAGCGCCAGCACGGCGAGCGCGAGGACGACCGCGCGAACCGGCTGGCGCACGGCGGGAGACATTACTTCCTGCCCTCGCCACCAGGCGGAGGCGGCGGCATCTTCCCGAGGTTCTCCATCTTGCAGGAGCCCTCGAAGATGACGCCACGGTCCATGGTGAGGGCGGGCGTCTCGATGTTGCCCTTCACCCGGCCGGGGGCGTGCAGCTCGACGAGCTGGGTGGCTCGTACGTTGCCTTCCACCATGCCATTGACGATGACGGTGCCGGCATTCACCTCGGCCAGCACGTGAGCGCCCTCTCCCACCACGAGAATATCCTTGGTGAAAATCTGGCCGCTGAACTTCCCGTCGATACGAACCTGACCCTCGAAGGTGAGCTTCCCTTCGAATTCGCTGCCCTTGCCGAGCAGCGTGTGAACCTCACCCGGACGCATTGCCACGGATTCATCCTCCCGTCTTCCTAGAAGCGGTATGTTGGTCTTCTCTTCCTTCTTGCCGAGGAGCGCCACGCGCTACTCCTTCCTGAGCAACTTCAGGAGTCGGTCGAGGTCATCGTACGAGAAGTAGTCGACCTCGATGGTGCCTTTTCCACTGCTCTTCTCCACCAGACGCACCTTGGTGCCAAGCAAACGCTGAAGTTCCTCGACGAGCGCCTTGACCTGGGGGCTGGGCTTGTGGGGTTTGCCGGAGTCCTTGGAGCGGGAGCCCTTGGCCTGCTGGACGAGGCGCTCGGTGTCGCGGACGCTGAGCTTGCGGGCGGCCACCTGGGAGGCGAGGTCCACCATCTCGGGGAGGCGGGGGACGCCGAGGAGGGCGCGGGCATGGCCGGCGCTGAGGGTGCCCTCGGCGACCATGCGCTTCACGTCGTCGGGGAGGCCGAGCAGGCGGAGGGCGTTGGCGACGGTGGAGCGCTCCTTGCCCACGCGCTGGGCGACCTGCTCCTGGGTGAGGCCGAACTCCTCGACGAGGCGGTGGTAGCCGTCGGCCTCCTCCATGGGGTTGAGGTCCGCGCGCTGGAGGTTCTCCACCAGGGCGAGCTCGAAGGCCTGGACCTCGCTCACCTCGCGGACGAGTGCGGGGAGCTCATGGAGGCCGGCGAGCTGGGAGGCGCGCCAGCGGCGTTCGCCGGCGATGATCTTGTAGTTCGAGCCGTCCTTGCGGACGAGCACGGGCTGGAGGACGCCCTGGGCCTTGATGGACTCGGAGAGCTCGCGGAGCTTCTCCTCGTCGAAGTGGCGGCGGGGCTGGAGAGGATCTCTCTGGATGGCCTCGATGGGGAGCTTGACGACGCCATTCTTGGGGGCGGCGGGCTCGGAGGAGGCCGAGGGGGAGGCCGCCGGGGGCGGAGCGGCCTGGGGGATGAGGGCGGAGAGGCCACGGCCCAGCGCCCGCTTCTTTTCACCGTTCACCACTGCTGATTCTCCGCCGGGGGAAGCCGGCACGTGTCACCGGGCGGGGCCGCACGGTGGGCTGCGTCGGGGAGGGGCGAGCGAGGCCCCTATATAAGGATGCGGGGTGTCGCGCGGGAGGGGCTCAGGCGACCTTGCGAGCGGGAGGGGGGTTGCCCTCGCGCTCCATGATTTCGCGGCCGAGGGCGAGGTAGCTCTCACAGCCCTTGGACTTGATGTCATAGAGGAGGATGGGCTTGCCGAAGGAGGGGCACTCGGAGAGGCGCACGTTGCGGGGGACGACGGCGTTGAAGACCTGCTCCTTGAAGTAGCCGCGCACGTCATCGACGACCTGGCGGGCGATGTTGGCCCGGGAGTCGAACATGGTGAGGAGGATGCCCTCCATGGAGAGGCCGGGGTTGAAGGCCTGCCGGACGAGGTCGATGGTGTGGTTGAGCTGGGAGAGGCCCTCGAGCGCGTAGTACTCGCACTGGAGCGGGATGAGGACGGAGTCCGCGGCGATGAGGGCGTTGAGGGTGAGGAGGCCGAGGGAGGGAGGGCAGTCGATGAGGATGTACTCGTACTGCTCGGCGAGGGGGCGGAGGGCATCGCGGAGGCGGAACTCACGGCGCTCCTGGTTGACGAGCTCGACCTCGGCACCGGTGAGGTCCGGGGTAGCGGGGAGGACCTGGAGGTAGCGCAGCTCGGTGGGGTGGAGGAGCTCGCTGGCGGGGCGTCCACCGAGGAGGGCATCGTAGACGGTGCCCTGGAGTTGCTCGCGCTTGAGGCCGAGTCCGCTGCCGGCATTGCCCTGGGGGTCCATGTCGACGAGGAGCGTCTTGCGCTCGGCGGAGGCGAGACTGGCGGCGAGATTGATGGCGGTGGTCGTCTTGCCGACGCCGCCCTTCTGGTTGGAGATGCAGATGATTCGTCCCACGTGGCCCATCCTTGCGACGCCCCGGTAGGGGGCTCTGCGGGGTTGCTTCGAGCGACTCCCGCATTGATCCACCAAATCGCCGACTGATCCAGTCCACGACCGGATCAGACCCTAGCTCGCCTGCCTGACATGCCCGGGCAGGGAGGACTCCCCCTCTCCCACCGGGAGAGGGACGGGGTGAGGGTGATTCGGGCCTGGGGTTGAACCTGTGCGAAGTGTCCCGTGCGGAGTGTCGTGCGAAGTGTCCGTGCGAAGTGTCTGACACCTTCCCTGGACACCTTCCCTGGACATCTTCCCTGGCCTCGGAGGTTCCACGTGGAACCTCCCTGTGGCCTGCGAGGAGTGTCTGACACCTCGGGTCTCCGGCCGGCCACCTCTCCGGGTCTGGTTCTCCCCCGCTTCGGACGCTCCCCTGTTGCACGTGGAACATTGCTCGGGGCACTTCGGTAGAGGGGTGCCCCCCTTCTCTGCTCGTTCCACGTGGAACATGACCCCGCACTCTCGGACGTGAGCTCCTGGGTTCGTACGGAGTGCCTGAAGACTTCGGAACGGTGCTCCTCGTGGAACAGGGGGCGCGAGCTCCGTACGAAGTGTCCGTACGAAGTGTCCCGTACGAAGTGTCTGACACCCCGTACGACACCCCGTACGAAGTGTCTGACACCTGCTTCGGTACGAAGTGGCTTCGCTTCGCTCCGAGCCGCCCTACCCCCGAGCCCGTACGAAGTGTCTGACACCTGCTTCTGCTTCTGGCTTCTGTACGAAGTGTCTGACACCTGCTTCTGCTTCGGCTTCGGTACGAAGTGTCCCCGTACGAAGTGTCTGACACTGCTTCGGGGCTTCGGGGCTTCGGGGCTTCGGGCGCGAGCTCCGAACGAAGTGTCCGTACGAAGTGTCTGACACCTGCTTCGGGACACCTGCTTCGGGCTTCGAGCTTCGGGCTTCGGGCTTCGGCTTCGCTCCGAGCCGCCCTGCCCCCGAGCCTGGGTATTTGGAGGCCTGCCCGAGACACTTGCCCCTCTCCCACCGGGAGAGGGACGGGGTGAGGGTGCTGCGAGTCAGGGGTTGAACCCGTGCGAAGTGTCCCCGTGCGAAGTGTCTGACACCTGCCCTGGAGACACCTGCCCTGGACACTGGCCCTGGGTCCCTAGCTCGGGACACTTCGGGAGAGAGGCGCCCCCCTTCCCTTCCCGTTCCACGTGGAACATGGCCCGCACTCTCGAACGTGAGCTCCTGGACTCGTACGGAGTGCCTGACGACTTCAGAATGGCGTTCCACGTGGAACAAGGGGGGCACGCGCCGTACGAAGTGTCTGACACCTGCTCCGGCTCCGGACACCTGCTCCGGACAGCTCCGGGCTCCGAGGCTCCGGAGGGAGAGGAACGCCCCACTACATTGCCCGTTCCACGTGGAACACCGTTTCGAGCCGTCTGACCTGTTCCACGTGGAACAAGATGTCGAGCGCTCCCTACGCTACGCCCCGTGCGAAGTGTCCGTGCGAAGTGTCTGACACTTGTCCCTGACACTTGTCCCTGGTCCCTCGACACTTGTCCCTCGGACACTTGTCCCTGGTCCCTCGGCGTGACACTTGCCCCTCTCCCAATGGGAGAGGGCC
>QKJM01000028.1 GCA_003249315.1 Archangium sp. | reverse complement strand
ACAGCGACTCCTACTACGAGACGTTCATGACGGGAGACCTCAATGGCGACGGCCTCCAGGACATGTGTGCCCGAGGGCCGCAGGGCGTGCAGTGCTCGCTGTCCAATGGCAACGGCTTCGAGGAGGCGACCCTCTGGCAGTCCGCCCTCAGCGATGCGGCGGGCTGGGCCAGCCACCCGTCCTACTGGGGCACCCTCCAGCTCGCGGACACCAACGGGGACGGACGGGCGGACCTCTGTGTGCGCGCCTCCACCGGCATCGGGTGCGCGCTCTCCCTCGGCACGCACTTTGGACCCATGTACCTGTGGAGCTCGAGCTTCAACAACACCGAGAACACCGACTCGCATCCCTCCTACTGGAAGACGCTGCGGTTCCCGGACGTCAACGGTGATGGCAAGGCGGACATCTGCGGACGCGGCCCGGCGGGGATGATGTGCGGGCTGTCCACCGGCAGCTCCTTCAGCACCCCGACGAACTGGGCGCCGATCCTGGCCGACACGTACGGCTGGCAGGGAAGCCCGGCCTACTGGGGCACCATCCAGTTCCCGGACGTCAACGGAGACAAGCGGGCGGATGTGTGCTTCCGCGCCTCCAACGGCATCGGGTGTGCCGTCTCGACGGGGAGCACCTTCGGCACGATGTACCTCTGGCTGAATGACTTCGGAGACGCCCAGGGATGGAGCGCCAAAGCCGCGTACTACCAGACCATCCAGTTCCCCGACATCGACGGAGATGGGCGCGCGGACGTCTGCGGCAGGGGCCTCCGGGGCGTGTTGTGCGCGAAGTCCACGGGGTCGAACTTCGGCGGAGTCCTGACGAACTGGGCCAGCGCCTACAGCGACGAGGCGGGATGGGCCTCGTATGAGTCCTACTGGGGGACGCTGCGCTTCCCCGACATCAACGGCGATGGCAAGGCGGACGTCTGCGGGCGCAATGGTGCCGGCATCCAATGCGGCGTGTCGGATGGCAACTCCTTCGGAGTGGCGAGCTCCTGGACCACGAAGTACAGCAACGCGGGGGGCTGGGGCTCGTCGCCCTCCTACTGGAAGACCCTCCGGTTCGTGGACCTGAACCAGGATGGCCGGGTGGACCTGTGCGGCCGCGGCATCGCGGGGCTGATCTGCGCGCTGTCCTCGCTCTGAGCGGGACTCCGGAGCGCTGGACGTAGGACCCCGCGGGGGGGAGAGTGTGGCCATGGCCCCTCTTCCCCCCGCGCTCGCGCCCTGGCTCGAGCGTCGCTCGTCCCCGGAGCAGCCCCTCGCGCTCACCGTCGGGACGATGAACTTCGGTGCGCGCACCCCGGCTCCCGAGGCCGAGCGGGTGGTGGCTCGCGCCCTGGAGCGCGGAGCGCGCTTCTTCGACACCGCCAACCTCTATGGCAACGGCGAGGCCGAGCGCATCCTCGGACGCGCGCTCCGCGGCCGGCGCTCCGAGGTGGGCATCGCCTCCAAGGTGGGGCTCGCCCGGGTGGCGGGCAAGCCCGAGGGGCTCTCCGGCCCCCAGGTGGTGCGCGCCGTGGACGAGGTGCTCCAGCGGCTCGGCACGGACTTCCTGGATGTCCTCTACCTGCATGCGCCGGATGCGCGCGTCCCGCCCGAGGAGACCTTGCAGGCGCTCCTCGGCCTGTGGAAGGCGGGCAAGGTGCGCCACTGGGGCGTCTCCAACTTCGCCGCCTGGCGCATCCTCGAGCTGAACTCGCTGAGTGACTCGCTCGGACTGCCCCGGCCCGCCGTCTCGCAGGTGCTCTACAACCTGCTCGTGCGCCAGCTCGAGGTGGAGTACCTCGACTTCACCGCGCGCCACCCGCTGCACACCACCGTCTACAATCCGCTCGCCGGGGGGCTGCTCACCGATCGCTATGTCCCGGGAGCCCCGGCGCCCCAGGGCTCGCGCCTCGCCTCCAACCGCCTCTACCAGCGCCGCTACTTCTCCGAGCGGCTGCTCACCCTCGCTGGAGCATTCGCCACCGTGGCCCGCGAGGCGGGGCTGTCGCTCCTGGAGCTGGCCTATGCCTGGCTGGCGAGCCGCCCTGGCGTGGACTCGCTCGTCCTCGGCCCGGGCTCCGTCGAGCACCTGGATGCCGCCATCGAGGCGTGCGCGCGGCGGCTTCCGGACGACGTGCTCCGGCGCGTGGATGACGTGTACCGGGAATACCTCGGCACGGACGCGAGCTACGCCCGATGAACATGCTCCGCGTCGATCCGCTCTCCGTGGATGTCCCCTCCGTGCTCGCCCACTACGCCGAGCACGGCTATGCGCGCCTGGGCCGCGTGCTGAGCGACGAGGGCCTGGCGTCCCTGCGCGAGCGCGCGGATGACTTGATGCTCGGCCGCGTGAGCTACCCGGGCTTCTTCTACCAGTTGGACGCGACCACTGGCCGCTACGAGGACGCCCCGCTGGGACTCGGCTGGCAGGGCCCCTCGCTGCGCTACCGCAAGCTGGAGAAGCTCGAGTTGGATCCGCGCTTCCGCGCGTGGATGGAGAATCCGCTCTTCGAGCGCATCTGCCGCGCGCGCATCGAGGGGGAGCTCGTCATCTACCGGGCGATTCTCTTCCACAAGGGAGAGACGGGCGGGAGCGACCTGCCCTGGCACCAGGACGGAGGGCGGCTGTGGGGGATTTCGCGCGAGCCCGAGTTGCAGTTGTGGACG
>QKJM01000443.1 GCA_003249315.1 Archangium sp. | reverse complement strand
AGTCTGGCAGAGGGGTCTCATGCCAGTATGTAGCACCCGGACATCGCCACTCGGAAAGGGCCTGAACCGGACGGTTGCGTACCGGGCGAGTCTCATCTGCCGCCGGTGCACCGATATCTGGCCGGACGCGGCGTCCGAGGAGGCCATCCCCACGCGGGCGCAGCGGGTGGACGACCTGGTGTCGGGACTGGCGTTGATGTCGGACGGCACGCTGTGGGTGGGCTCGTTCGCCTGGGGTCTGGCGCAGATGGACGAGGCGGGCACGGTGCTGCGCTATGCGCTCAACAACGGCTCGGAGCGCTTCGTCTCAGCGCTGGCGAGGGACCCGGCCGATGACAGCATCTGGGCTGGCCACCGCTGGGGGGGAGGGCTCAGCCGGCTGAAGGGAGGCACGCTGCTGCGCTACGAGCAGGCGCTCGGCTCGCTGGCGTACCATCCGGTATATGACATCCAGGCGGTGGGCACCGGCCCGGAGCGCAAGCTGCTGGTGGCTTTCGGACGCACCGCCAGCGGACACCCGGGAGCGATCGGCATCTACACCGGGGAGTAGTCACACGGAGCGTCCGATGCCTGACAGCTCGCTGGGGAAAGGGGGCCTCGAGCCCTTCTCGGGCAGCGTGGGAATAGCCTCCTGTGGCACCCTCCCTATCTTCCCTGCGGAAGACGGGCCGGAAGGCTCCCGTCTCGGAGAGTGAGAGACACGCAATGGCAACAGGTACCGTGAAGTGGTTCAACGACGCGAAGGGCTTCGGTTTCATCACCCCTGACGAGGGGGGAGAGGACCTCTTCTGCCACCACACCGCCATCCAGTCGTCGGGTTTCCGGACCCTGGCCGAGGGCCAGCGGGTGGAGTTCGAAGTGGCGCGCGGGCCCAAGGGCCTGCAGGCCCAGAACGTTCGCCCCGTGTGAGGGGCTGAGGGCTGCTCGGGGGGGCGCTCGCCGGACGAGAGGGTGAGCGCTACTCCTTCGGTGTCTCGATGACGACGGCGAAGGGGTCGAACTTCTCGTCCTTGCGTGGCTTCTTGTCGGCCGGGACGGAGGTGTACGGTTCGATCTTCACCCGGAGGCCGAAGACCTTGGGGTTCTTCTTCGTCTCGCTCCGGACCTGGCCGAAGGCCGGGGGCTTCGTGTCGCTCATGGGCTCATTCTACCCGACCCGGTGCTCTCCTACGAGACGGATCCCCTCAAAAGCCAGTGCCAACGCTGACGACGCCGCGTGCGTCTCCGTGGTAGGAAGCCAGGAGTTCGAGCCTGGCTTGTATGTAGACAGCAGTGTTCGACGCCCACGGAAGACCGCGTCTGCCTCTTTCAATGCCACCTGAAGGTTTGGCTCACTCCGTCTGGGCTGAGGCTTCCGATGCATGCTCGCGCCGCCTGCTGAGCAGGTAGTCGCGCGTCTCGGAGGCGATGACGCCGCTGAGGAGCAGGAGCCCGACGAGGTTGGGCAGGGCCATGAGGCCGTTCATCACGTCCGAGACCGTCCAGACGAAGTCCAGGCTGTAGATCGCGCCGAGGAACGAGGCGACCACGAAGAGGACGCGGTAGGGGAGGATGGCGCGCGTGCCGAGGATGTACTCGATGCTCTTCTCTCCGTAGTAGCTCCAGCCGAGGATGGTGGAGAAGGCGAACATGGCGAGGCTGATGGAGACGATCCACCCGCCCCAGTTGCCCGGGAGCCCGTCGCGGAAGGCGGCCTGGGTGAGCGGCGCGCCATTGAGGCCGGACGTCCAGGCGCCGGTGGAGAGGATGGCCACGGCGGTGAAGGTGCAGACGACGAGGGTGTCGATGAACGTCTGGGTCATCGACACGAGGGCCTGGGTGACGGGCTGACGCGTCTGGGCGGCGGCCGCGGCGATTCCGGCCGAGCCGAGCCCCGACTCGTTGGAGAAGATGCCGCGGGCGACGCCGTAGCGGATGCCGGCGGCGAGCGCGGCGCCCGTGAAGCCACCCACCGCTGAGCTGCCGCTGAAGGCGTGGGAGAAGATGAGGCCGAAGGCCGCGGGGACATGCTCGATGTGGAGCGCGATGATGACGCTGGAGCCGATGAGGTAGGCGGCAATCATCAGCGGGACGAAGAAGCCGGTGAAGCGGCCGATGGAGTGGATGCCGCCGAGGATGACGGCGCCGGCGAGCACCGCGATGACGAGGCCGGTCACCCACAGGGGGACGTCGAACGAGGTGTGCAGGGCCGCGGCCACGGAGTTGGACTGCACCATGTTGCCGATGCCGAAGGCGGCGGCGGAGGAGAAGAAGGCGAAGAGCCAGCCGAGCCTGCGGCCCAGCTTCGAGGGGATGCCTCGGCTGAGGTAGTACATGGGGCCGCCGGCCTGCTCGCCGCGGGAGTCCGTAATCCGGTAGCGCACGGAGAGGAGGGCCTCGGCGTACTTGGTGGCCATGCCGACGAGGCCGGTCATCCACATCCAGAAGACGGCGCCAGGGCCGCCGAGGGCGATGGCGGTGGCCACGCCGACGATGTTGCCGGTGCCCACGGTGGCGGCGAGGGCCGTCATCAGCGCCTGGAAGTGGGAGATGTCGCCCGTGGCGCCGCTCTCGCGGCGGACGACGAAGGCGAGCCACAGGGAGTGGCCCAGCTCGCGGAACTGCACGCCGCGCAGGCGGACGGTGAGGTAGAAGCCGGTGGCGAGCAGCAGGGGGAT
>QKJM01000151.1 GCA_003249315.1 Archangium sp. | reverse complement strand
CAGCGGGGGAGTTCGTGGGCTCGCACGCCAACTCGGACTCGAAGAGCTGGAAGTCATTACACCATCCGGCACCCAAATCATCCGCCCGTGAGGTAGCCATGACGGCAGTCAAACGATTGATCGAGGAATGCTGGGAGGGGGTCAAGAACCTTGAATGTGTGCGTGAGAATCCCGCTCCCCTGGACGTAGCGCAAGCAATTCAAAAGCTGGATCAGCGGCGGCATACCCTCGTTGCACTGGAAACCGACAGCGAAGCCCACATGCTCGTCGGAGGGGGCAATGGAGATTACGTCGTCAGTGCAACCCTTGATGGTCTCGCTTTCCTGAACCTCGTCACCCCCCCCATGCACCAGAGGGAAGTGAAGGTGGTGGTCGGAGGACAGGAAGGGCTCTATGCGCCCCATCTCATCATTGCACAGGACGCCGCATTGAAGGCAGCACTGACGTTCACCGAACGAGGGCAGTTGGATCCAGGGTTCCGCTGGGAATCCAGCTAAAAGGGCCTCCGCTCCCCTGCTCCGGAGCGAGAGGCCCTGGGTGTCTCACCGTCCGCCGCTCAGGCCGCGTCGATCGCCTGGAGCAAGCGTCTGATAGCTTCCCCGGATGTTTCCGAGGGAGTCACATACATCCGAGATGATGTATATGCCCGTCCGCAGGGAGCGTCCCCCGACAAAGGACGCAGCGGGCGGCACCACCCGTTCTATCTCCGGGGCGGCCCTCCGCGAGCGGCTGCGTGTCCTCGGTACAGTAGCTCTCCTCGCGCTGCTGGCGCTGCTGTCCGAAGAGTCTGCTACCTTCTTCCTCGGGCTCCACGAAGGAGAGGCACATGCAACACCACTACGCAGACCTCAACGGCATCCGCATGCACTACGTGACCCAGGGGGAGGGACGTCCCGTCCTCCTGCTCCACGGCTTCCCCGAGTACTGGGGCGCGTGGAAGAAGGTCATGGCCGACCTGGCGAAGGACCACTTCGTCATCGCCCCGGACATGCGCGGCTACAACCTCACCTCCAAGCCGCAGGAGGTGGAGCAGTACCGCATGGAGCACCTGATGGAGGACGTGCGCGCCCTGGCCGAGCACCTGGGACTGAAGCAGCTCGACATCGTCGCCCAGGACCAGGGAGCGGCGCTGGGCTGGTGCTTCGCCGTCCACCACCCGGAGTGGGTCCGCCGCTACGTCACCATCAACTTCACCCACCCGGCCATCCTCAATCGCGAGCTGCGCCACAACCCCAAGCAGCAGCAGGCCAGCCAGTACATGCTGCTCTTCCACACGCCCCAGGGCGAGGCCATGCTCACCGCGGATGACTACGCCTGGCCGCGCCAGGCCATCCTCGCGGATGCGCGCAGGCACGGAGCGGAGATCAGCGCCGAGGACGAAGCGGAGTGGCTCAGCGCCTGGCAGCAGCCGGGAGCCATCACCGGCGGGCTCAACGGCTACCGGGCGGCGAAGGTGGGTCCGCCGGACGGGAAGGGAAGCCCCGGCGGCAGCAACCTGCTGGAGGGCCTCACCCCGGAACAGATGGTCGTCCACGTGCCCGTACTGTTCATCCAGGGAGAGGAGGATCCGTTCCTGCTGCCCGAGAGTCTTCAGGGACTGGAGGAGCTGGTGCCGGACCTCACCTTCCGCCGCGTTCCGGGGGCCTCCCACTGGGTCACCCTGGAGCGGCCGGACCTGGTCAGCCAGCACGTCCGCGAGTTCCTCGCCCGCTCCTGAACGAGACAGGGAAGGCAGGGGCGATTGCCCATACCAATCGCCTCATGTCGTGCGTGTGGACCCAGCGGGAGAGTTCGTGGGCTCTCACGCCAACTCGGACTCGAAGAGCTGGAAGTCATTACACCATCCGGCACCCAAATCATCCGCCCGTGAGGTGTCCATGACGGCAGTCAAACGATTGATCGAGGAATGCTGGGAGGGGGTCAAGAACCTTGAGTGCGTGCATGAGAATCCCGCTCCCCAGGACGTAGCGCAAGCAATTCGAAAGCTGGATCAGCGGCGGCATACCCTCGTTGCACTGGAAACCGACAGCGAAGCCCACATGCTCGTCGGAGGGGGCAATGGACTGAGGCATCCCCTCATTTAGCAAGCAGAGCAGAAAGGGGCTGTCAGGTCGCTTGGTGCATGGAGTCATGCCTCTGATGTCTACTGTAAAAGTGGGTACATCAGCCATCAACGAAAAGCAGGTCGTAGCCTTCCTCACCGAACTCTTCGGGGAAGATCTCCATGCGAAGCGGGTACTGTCGCTCTCCCTGGCCACTCTGGGCATCATCCATGCCGCCAGTTTGTCGGTGTACGCCATCGGCCAAGGCCTGGCGATGGCCAGAGGGACGCAGGGCAAGCACGGAGTGAAGCAGGTGGACAGGCTCCTATCCAATAGAGGGATAGACGTGTGGAGCTTGGTTGAATCATGGGTGCCGTACGTGCTGGGGGAGCGTACCGAGGCAGTGGTGGCCCTGGACTGGACGGACTTCGACGGGGACGACCAGACAACACTGGTGGCTGCACTGAAGACCAGGCACGGTCGAGCCACGCCCCTGGTGTGGATGACCGTGCGCAAGTCTGCTCTCAAAGAGCTACGGAACGACGTGGAAGATACCGTCCTCCAGAGATTGCGCGAAGTACTCCCGCAAGGGGTGAAGGTAACGATTCTGGCTGA
>QKJM01000341.1 GCA_003249315.1 Archangium sp. | reverse complement strand
CGGAGAGGCCTCGCGGGCGGGCGCCGGGGCGGGCGTGGCGGGCTGGAAGTAGTCGCGCACCTGGTAGCGGGAGGCGATGAGGGCGAAGACGATGGCGGCGACGAAGATGAGGCCCGCGTAGAAGAAGAGGGTGGCGGCCATGCCCTCGAAGACGTTGAGCCGCGCCACCAGGGACACGAGCTGGTTGCCCACCGTCACGGTGAGCGTCCACAGGCTCATGATGGTGCCCTTCATCTCTCGGGGAGCCTGGCTGTAGGCGAACTCGAGGCCGGTGGCGGACACCAGCACCTCGGCGAGGGTGAGCACCAGGTAGGGGCCGGCCTGCCAGAGGACGGACACCTGGTTGCCGCCGTCCAGGGCGATCTGGATGAAGGCCACCAGCACGTAGGAGAAGCCGGCCACGAACATGCCCGTGGCCATGCGGCGCAGCGGGGTGACCTGGACGCCCCGGCGCTCCAGCCACGGGTAGACGACGAAGGAGTTGAAGGGGATGAGCAGCATCACCATCAGCGGGTTGAGCGCCTGGAGCTGCGAGGGCGCCAGCTCCATGCCTCCCACCGTCAGGTCCATCTTCGTGGCCTGCACCACCCAGGTGGACGCCTTCTGATCGAAGAGGGCCCAGAAGACGGGGATCATCGCGAAGATGCCCATGACGCGGAACACGGCCCTGACGCCTTCGATCGCCTCGGGCGGGTGGCCGGCGGCGGCGGCTCCGTCCAACCAGGAGCCACCGGAGCGGGCGGACTTGGGGGCGCGCAGGGCGCTCGTCACCACGCGGAAGAAGGAGTGGGGGTTGGTGCCGGTGGGCGGCACGTCCGTGTAGTAGCCCCGGCCCAGCCAGAAGACGAAGGTGGCGATGAACATCAGCAGCCCGGGGATGCCGAAGGCTACTGCCGGCCCGAAGCTGCGCAGCGTGACGGGGATGAACAGCGAGGCGAAGAACGAGCCGAAGTTGATGATCCAGTAGAAGAGCGAGAACACGCCCTTGGCCAGGTCCTTGTTCTCCTGGGTGAACTGATCGCCCACGAAGGAGGAGACGCAGGGCTTGATGCCACCGGAGCCCACGGCGATCAGAAAGAGGCCCGCGTAGAAGCCGTTGCGGTTGTCGTCGCAGAAGGCGAGCAGCGCGTGGCCCGCGCAGTAGACCAGCGAGAGCCAGAGGATGGTGCGGTACTTGCCGATGTAGCGATCGGCGAGGTAGCCGCCCAGAAGCGGGAAGAAGTAGGCGAGCGAGACGAAGTCGTGGAAGACGGCCTTGGCCTCGGCGGTGCGCGTGGCCTCCTCGGGGACGTGCTGCACCAGCAGGAACTGGATGAGGAATACAGTGAGGATGTTCCTCATCCCGTAGTAGCTGAAGCGCTCGCAGGCCTCGTTGCCGATGATGTACTTGATTTGAGGGGGGAAGCGATCGCTCGGGGTGGCGGTGGCGCCAGCGGGCGTGAGGGACATGGGGAGTGGGTCCTCGCCAGGGGAGGGGTGGAACGTTCCTCCCCAGCGTAGCAGGACGGGCTCAGGCCGCGGGCACCTCCGTCTCCCTGGCGCGCTTGCCCACCCGGTTCTTCCTCGACTTCGTCAGCACGTGCGCGAGGTAGCGCCCCGTGTGGCTCTCCTTCACCTCCGCCACCTCCTCGGGCGTGCCCTGCGCCAGGAGCTGTCCGCCACCCGCGCCGCCCTCGGGTCCGAGATCAAGGATGTGGTCCGCGCTCTTGATGACGTCCAGGTTGTGTTCGATGACGAGCACCGTGTTGCCGGCCTCCACCAGCCGGTTGAGCACCTGCAGCAGCTTGCGGATGTCCTCGAAGTGCAGGCCGGTGGTGGGCTCGTCGAGGATGTAGAGGGTGCGGCCGGTGGCCACCCGCGCCAGCTCGCGCGCCAGCTTGATGCGCTGGGCCTCGCCTCCGGAGAGGGTGGGGGCGCTCTGCCCCAGCCGGATGTAGCCCAGCCCCACGTCCTCCAGCGTCTGCAGCACGCGCATGATGTCCCGGTGCGCGCCGAAGTGCTGCATCGCCTCGCGCACGCTCATGTCGAGCACCTCGGCGATGTTCTTCCCCTTGTAGCGCACCCGGAGCGTCGCCTCGTTGAAGCGCTTGCCGTGGCACACCTCGCAGGGGACGTACACGTCCGCCAGGAAGTGCATCTCCACCAGCTTCACGCCGCCGCCCTCGCACGCCTCGCAGCGCCCGCCCTTGATGTTGAAGGAGAAGCGACCCGGCGTGTAGCCGAACGCCCGCGCCTCCGGAGTCAGCGAGAACACCTCTCGCACGGCATCGAACACCTTGGTGTACGTCGCCGGGTTGCTCCGCGGCGTCCGGCCGATGGGCCGCTGGTCGATGTCGATCACCTTGTCCAGGTGCTCCAGCCCGGTGATCGCCTTGTGCCGGCCCGGCACCTCGCGGCTCTCGTACAGGGCGCGGGCCGCGGCGGGGTAGAGGATCTCGTTGATGAGCGTGGACTTGCCCGCCCCGGACACGCCGGTGACGGCCACGAACACCCCCAGGGGGATGTCCACGTCCACGTTCTTCAGGTTGTTCTCCCGGGCGCCGAGGATGGACACCTTCGCCTTGCCGGGCTGGCGCCGTTGCTCGGGGACTTCGATCTCCTTGCGGCCGGAGAGGTACGCGCCGGTGAGGCTCTTCGCGTCCTTCATCACCTGGGCCGGAGTGCCCTCGGCCACTACCTGGCCGCCCAGCTCTCCCGCCCCCGGGCCGAAGTCCACCAGCCAATCCGCCTCTTCCATCGTCTCCTCGTCGTGCTCCACGACGATCACCGAGTTGCCGAGATCCCTCAGGCGCTTGAGGGTGGCCAGCAGCTTGCCGTTGTCGCGCTGGTGAAGGCCGATGGAGGGCTCGTCGAGGATGTAGATGACGCCCGTGAGCTCGCTGCCCATCTGCGAGGCCAGGCGGATGCGCTGGCTCTCGCCGCCGCTCAGGGTGGAGGCCGTCCTGTCCATCGTGAGGTAGCCCAGCCCCACGTCCTCCAGGAAGCCGAGCCGGCTGCGGATCTCCTTGAGCAGCTCGGTGGCGATCTTCCGCTCCGTCTCGGAGAGCTTCAGCGCCTTGAGCCAGCGCAGGGCGTCCGAGATGGTGTCCCGGCTCAGCTCGACGATGCCGCGCCCGTGTACCTTCACCGCCCGGCTCTCTGGCTTGAGGCGGGCTCCGTCACAGGTGTGGCAGGGCTGGTTGCTGAAGAACTTCTGGTACCAGGTGCGCATCGCCTCGGAGGTGGTCGTCTTGAAGCCGCGCATCAGCTTGTGGACCAGGCCCTCCCACTCCATCTCGTACTGGCCGCCGTCACCCCACTTCACGGTGAAGCGCTTTCCGTCCGAGCCGTACATCAACAGCTTCTTCGCCTTCGCCGGCAGCTTCGCGTAGGGCGTGTCCAGATTGATTCCGAAGGCCTCGCCCAGGCTCTCCACGAACTCCGCCGTCCAGCCCTCGCCCTTGTTCATCCCGCTGGCCCACGGCTCCACGGCGCCGTCGCGGATGGAGCGGGAGGAGTCCGGGACGATCCGATCCGGATCCATCTCCGCCCGGGTGCCCAGGCCGTTGCAGTCCGGGCACATGCCCAGCGGGTTGTTGAAGGAGAAGGCCGCGGGCGTCAGCTCGCCGAAGGACAGGCCGCACGCGTGGCAGGCGTTGAGCTCGCTCATGACGCGGTCGCTCGCGGTGCTGCCCGTCTCGTCGGTGACGATGATCAGGCCCTTGCCCTCGCGCAGCGCCGTCTCCACCGCGTCCGTCAGCCGCGTGCGCACCTCTGGCTTGAGCACCAGCCGATCGATGACGAGCGCGATGTCGTGCTTGGACTTCTTGTCCAGCTCGATCCGCTCCTCCAGGCTCTTCACCTTCCCGTCGACGCGGGCCCGGGAGAAGCCGCGCTTCTGTGCGTCCGCCAGCACGTCCTTGTGCTCGCCCTTGCGGTTGCTCACCAGCGGCGCCAGCAACTGCATCTTCGTGCCCGCGGGTTGCTCCATCAGCGTGTCGACGATCTGCTGGGCGCTCTGCTTGCCCACGCGCTGGCCGCACTGGGGGCAGTGCTGCACGCCCACCGAGGCGTAGAGCACGCGCAGGTAGTCGTGTACCTCGGTGACGGTGCCCACCGTGGAGCGGGGGTTGTTGCTGGCCGCCTTCTGCTCGATGGAGATGGTGGGTGAGAGGCCCCGGATGGTGTCGTATCGGGGCTTCTCCATCTGCCCGAGGAACTGCCGGGCATAGGAGGAGAGGCTCTCCACGTAGCGGCGTTGCCCCTCGGCGTAGAGGGTATCGAAGGCCAGTGAGCTCTTCCCCGAGCCGGAGACGCCGGTGAACACCACCAGCTTCTTCTTCGGAATCTCCAGGGAGATGTTCTTGAGGTTGTGCTCTTTGGCGCCTCGGATGGAGATCAGATCAGGCTCGGACATGGGGGCGATCTACCACTGAAAGGGCGCGCAGGTGGGAGATATGGGCGCGCGGGGCTTGAATGGTCCTGAACGCGCTCATTTTCAACGGGAATCCCTCCCCCTCTCGCCCGGGGAGGGGGCGTGTTCCCGCCCCTCGCCCCTCTGCCTGGGAACTCTGGCCTGGCGGACCGGGCGCCGGGGCTGGCCTTTTTTCCGTCACCGCGCGGACGCTCGGGAAGACTTTTCCGGAGTGCTTGCACTGTGGGTCATCCACTTCCACTCCTGTACGCGGTTCTTCCCCTACGGACGGCGATTTCCTGGCTCGGGCGAACGGGGTACGGGTCGGCCCCCAGGTTGCAGGGGCCCCGCTCCCAAGGTGTGGCCGGTGGGCGCCTGGCGGTGGGCCCTCCGCTCCGGGAGGCAGCGATGGTGGGAATGCGCTGGGTATGCGTGGCCGCGTGCCTGTTGGCGGTAGCGGGCATGGGCTGCGAGGGACGGACGTCCCAACGGGCGAAGTCGGGGCTGGTGACGACGCCGGAGGCGCTCGAGTTCGGTCCCTCCGCGGTGGGTGTGCCCAAGGTGATGAAGGTGCGGCTGGTCAACCGGGGGCGCGCACCCTTCATGGTGCATGGGGTGAGTTCCAGTCTGGCCAACGTGCGGGTGGAGGGCTTCGAGGGCTTCGAGCTGGGAGGCGGGGCCGAGAGGGAGCTGGAGGTGGTGTTCACCCCGGACGTGGAAGGCTCGGTGAAGGGCGTGCTGGAGGTGCTCACCGACGCGAGCAACGTGGGCGAGGAGGGCGTGGCGCGGCTGGGGATGGAGGGCCTGGGAGTGAAGGCCCTGGTGGAGGTGCAGGTCGACGAGCTCGACTTCGGCAACGTGGAGCTGGGCCAGGTGGAGATGAGGGAGATCCTCGTCAGCAACCCCACCGAGGTGGAGAGTCCGGTGCGCCTGTTCTTCGGCGGGACGGAGGCGGATCAGTTCTCCTCCAGCGTGGCCTCGGCGAGTCTGGTGCTGAAGCCGGGGGAGAAGCGCACGCTGCCGGTGGCCTACAAGCCGGAGCGGCTGGGGGCGGTCCAGGCCCACGCGCGCCTGGCGGTGTGCGGGAGCTGCGAACCCACGATGGTGGCGTTGAGGGGCACCGGCATCGCCGCGCTGATGGACGTGTCGCCGTTGAGGGTGGACTTCGGCCGCGTCTCGCCTGGGGCCACCGCGGAGGAGCGCGTCGTCGTGCGCAACCTGGGCACCGAGCCCATGGTGTACGGCGGGGTTCGCCTGCTGAATGACGGGGGAGGGGTGTACGGCCTGCTGCGGGAACCTTTCGTTCCGGGCAACGTGCTGGCGCCGGGGGCGGTGGTGGAGGTGCGGGTGGGCTTCTCGCCCGCCGCCAGCGGCGCCGCCCCGATGGGCCTGCTGGAGGTCGACGTACACCCGGTGGGCTCCACGGCTCCGGGGCCCAAGGTGTCGTTGGTGGGCGAGGGGGGCGCCGCGTGCGTGGTGTTGCAGCCGGCCTCGCTGGACTTCGGCGAGGTGGCCGAGGGGATGAGCGCCACCCGGGAGGTGCAGGTCTCCAACCGCTGCGGCAGGGAGGTGCTGCTGAGTGACCTGAAGCTCACCACGAAGAGCGGCGGCTACTTCATGCTGGAGCAGGCGTCATCCAGCCTGCCCATCCCCGCGGGGCAGAAGGTGGGGGTGGAAGTCACCTTCATGCCGCGCGCGAGCGGTCCTGGCGAGGCGGATCTCTCCGCCAGGGTGCTCACCGGAAACAGCACCGCCACGGAGGTGGTGAAGGTGCGGGGGACTGGCCGGGTGTTCGAGCCGTGCGAGTACGTGCTCGAGCCCGCCGAGGTGGACTTCGGCCTGGTGCCGGTGGGCTCCGAGGTGGTGCTGGGCGCGGCGGTTCGCAACGTGGGCGCGAGCGACTGCTACCTGGCGGGGATACAGCTCGCGGGTGGCTCGGACGCGGCCTTTCGCGCGGACGCGGTGGGCCACTCCGTCCTGGCGCCGGGGCAGCGGGCCCTGCTGCTCGCCCACTTCCTGCCGCGCGCCGAGGGCGACTTCTCCGGCATGCTCGAGGCCTGGGTCAACCACCCCTCCAACGGCCACCCGCTGGTGCCGCTGCGAGGAAAGGGCGTGAGGGGCTGCTTCTCCGTGCAGCCCACCCAGCTCGACTTCGGCGTCACGCGCCTGGCCTGTGGCCCGCGCGAGCGCGAGCTGGTGCTCTACAACCAGTGCGTCGGGCCCGTCACCCTGGTGGGCGTGGGTCGGGAGGGGGATATTGACGACTATCGGGTGGAGCACCCCTTCTTCTTCCCGCAGGCGCTCCCTGCTGGCAGCGAGCACCGGGTGAAGGTGACGTACGCGCCGAAGGATGATGGGAGGGACGCGGCTGCGCTCCGCTTCGACCTGGGTGGCTCCCTCTACACGGTGGGCCTGGTGGGTGAGGGCGAGGAGCGGAGCGAGCAGACGGACTCCTTCCTCCAGCAGTCCGAGGCCCGGGTGGATGTGCTCTTCCTGGTGGACAACTCGGGCTCGATGATGGACGAGCAGCAGAACCTGGGGCAGAACTTCGCGGCCTTTCTCTCGCATGCGGCGAAGGCGGGGGTGGACTACCACGTGGCCGTCACCACCACCGGGCTGGAGGTGTCCTCGGGTGGCTGGGCGGTGTGCCCGGGAGGCGCGGAGGGGGGCGAGAACGGGCGCTTCTTCCCCGCTAGCGGCGAGACGCCCCGCATCATCACCCCCACCACTCCCAATGCGGCGGCCGTCTTCGTCCACAACACCCAGGTAGGCGTGTGTCACTGGAACGAGCGGGGGCTCGAGTCCATGTACCGCGCCCTGTCGGATCCGCTCGTCAACAGCACGGATGATCCGCGCACACCGCTGCCCATGGATGGCAACAGCGGCTTCCTGCGCGACGACGCCAAGCTGGCCGTCATCGCCGTCTCCGACGAGGAGGACTTCTCGCCCCAGCCGGTGGCTTTCTACGAGACGTTCCTGTTGGGCCTGAAGGGGCAGGACCGGGCGAAGGTCATCTTCTCCGCCATCGTCGGGCCGAAGGACCTGAGCTCCTGTCCCAAGGCGAGCAGCTCCGGTGGCCGCTACATCCAGCTCGCCGAGGCCACCGGCGGCGTGGTGGAGAGCATCTGCACGCCCAACTGGGCCTCCTCGCTGGAGCGGCTGTCGGAGAGCGCCTTCGGCCCCAACCGCTCCTTCCCGCTCTCGGAGATGCCGGAGGACGCTACGCGGATCGTGGTGCGGGTGGACGGGGTGCCGGTGACGAGCGGGTGGAGCTACGATCCGGTGACCAACTCCATCCTCTTCGAGGTCAACGCGACCCCCCCGCCGGGCGCCATCATCGAGGTGACCTATCCAGTAGGCTGTTAGAGCCATCTTCGGAAGTCGGCCGGGGTTGCTTTTTTGCACAACGCGGGGAAATCCTGCTCGACAGGGAGAGGGGGCCGGGGCAGGGTGAGCGCACGATGACCCCGGGTTCCCTGCTGGTCGCAGCTTTGGGAGACATCCACGGTCGCTTCCACCGAGTGGAGGCTTGGCTCGACGCGCTGGAGGAGGCGAGGGGGCGCGCGGTGGACGTGGTGCTGGCGGTGGGGGATGTGGAGGCCTTCCGGCTGGCGGACGACCACCGGCGAAAGGCGGCGAAGCGTGCCATGCCAGCGGAGTTCGCGGAGTACGCGGATGGCCAGCGGGTGATGAAGCGGCCGCTGTACTTCATCGCGGGAAACAACGAGGACTTCGAGGCGCTGCACGACGTGCAGGAGGGCGGCCAGCTCGCGCCCAACGTGTACTACCTGGGGCGTGCGGGGCTGAAGCAGGTGGCGGGCTTGAGGGTGGGGTACCTCTCGGGCATCCACGCGCCGCGCTTCTACGAGCAGCCGCTGAAGCGTCCGCGCTCGTTGGACACGGCGAAGCAGGCCGGGTACTTCCGGGTGGCCGAGGTGGAGCGGGTGTCGGCGCTGCGGGACGTGGACATGCTGCTGGTGCATGAGTGGCCGCGGGGTCTGCCGCAGAAGGCGCAGGAGGAGGGGCCGCCGCCACCGGGGCGTACGTTGCCCTCGTACTGGATTGGCAACCCCATCACCCGGCGGCTGGTGGAGACGGTGCATCCCAGGTGGGTGCTGTGCGGGCACTCGCACCGGGCCTTCGCGGTGACGCTCGGGGGCAATGGCCACAGGCCCCTCTCCCGCGTGGCGTGTCTGGACCAGGCGACGCGGCCCGAGGAGTCCCTCTTCTGGATGGAGTTGGAGGGCCGGACCGTGGCGTGCGCGGGTTGGGGCACCTCGGGCCGGGTGGCATGGCGGGCGGGGGAGCCGTGGAACCTCGGGGTGCTGCCGCCCCTGGGGCCGGGGCCGGAGTCATCATCGGTGTTGGCGGGGTCCTAGAAGCGCCCGGACACCACGAAGCCTCCGATGCCGCCAGTCACCCGCAGCTCGGCGGCCTGGAGCTGCTGCGTCTCCTCGCGCCCGTGCAGGAGCAGCGGCACGCCCACGCCGAAGAGTGAGCCCGCCGCCGCGCCCACCAGCACGTCCGTCAGGTAGTGCTTGTCCGCCGCCATGCGCAGCATGCCCGTCGCTGCCGCCGCGGGCAGCCCCACCGCCCAGATGAGCCACCTGTGGCGGTATCCGCGCAGCTCAGACACCGTGCCCGCCGCGGTCACCAGTGAGAAGGCCAGGCTCGTGTGCCCGCTATAGAAGGAGAGGTTGTTGTCGCTCGGGTGGTCCGTCAGGCCCTTCTGCTCCTCGGGCAGCACGTGGACGAAGGGGCGCTCGCGGCCTACCGTGAACTTCACCACCTGGTTGGTCAGCGCCGCCAGCGCCGCCGCCTCCACGATGATGGCTGCGTCCTGTGCGTAGTAGCTGGGCGGAGCCCCGCTCCCCGAGGACAGCGCGTACTGTGCTCCCAGCGTGCCCATGGGCACCACGGCGAAGCCCATGATGTCGCTCAGACGCGCCGCCAGCTTGCGCCCCTCCTCGGTGCTCGCCGCGATGCCTCGCCCCCAGCGATCCACCGCGTTGAGCGTGTCCTCTCCGCCCGGTCCCCGGTCGCACCAGCGGCAGGTCTTCGGAGCCAGCTCGTCCTTGAGGAAGGCCTCGCTGGTGATCCACAGCGCCCCGGCCGTTCCGGTGATGATGGCGTCGCGCGTCCAGTCGAAGGCGAGGGCGTTGATTCGGGGGGCATCCGCGGCCTGCACGGCCTGCGCGGCCTCGGGCAGGGCCTCGGCGGGGACGGGGGTGGAAGCAGCCAGGGAGGCGAGCGTCAGAATGTAGAGGGCGGTTGGCACGGGAGCGAGCATATGCGCCCCGCATCTCGTTCTAGAAGCCTCCGCGCCATGCATGGGGGCGTTCGGGATTCGTGAGCGGTCGCCTGGTGTTAGATTGACGACATTTGCTGGAATATCGTGATTAACGTTATTGTCTGGTTTTCTGAAGAGGGTTGAATTGTCGGGAGCAATCACTTGTGTGAGAGAAAATGACAATGATTTCCCGTCGTGACATCGCCCTGTTCCTTCCTGCCATCCTCTGCATGGTTCTGTATGTCTCACCGGCCGCCGCGCAGTCGCCTGTTTCCTGCGGCACGGTCGTTGCTGGCTATCTGGATGCTGCTTACGCGGGCAGCGACTGGTTGAGTGTTGTTGGTACCCGGGTGACGGCCAGCGGCTCCTTCGGCTTCTCCTCCTTCACGATGGCCGACGGCTACCAGGT
>QKJM01000892.1 GCA_003249315.1 Archangium sp. | reverse complement strand
CGGACACGTTGAGCAGGGCCAGCCGCGTGAAGTCCAGATTGTGCGTGGGGGTTCCCGGAGGGAAGGCGCGCTGCCAGAGCGCCTCGCGCTGCTTGCGGTCCGGGAAGCTGAAGTCGACGATGAAGCGCAGCCGGCGCACGAAGGCGGGATCCAACCCCGCCTTGAGGTTGGTGGTGAGGATGGCGAGCCCGTGGAAGGACTCCATGCGCTGCAGGAGGTAGCTGACCTCGAGGTTGGCGTACCGGTCGTGGCTGTCCTTCACCTCGCCGCGCTTGCCGAAGAGGGCATCTGCCTCGTCGAAGAGGAGCACGGCGCCACCGGACTCGGCCGCGTCGAACACCTTGCGCAGGTTCTTCTCGGTCTCGCCGATGTACTTGCTCACCACTCCGCTCAGATCGATGCGGTACAGATCCAACCCCAGGCGGTGGGCGAGCACCTCGGCGGCGAGCGTCTTGCCGGTGCCGCTGGGTCCGGAGAAGAGGACGGTGGTTCCGGTGCCACGCCAGCCCCCCGGCGAGAAGCCCCACCTCTCATGGACCTGCAGCCGGTGGCGAACGTGCTGCTCCACCTCGGAGAGCTGTTGGAGCTGGGGCTCGGCCAGGCGCAGATCCTCCCAGGTGGCGCGCACCTCCAGACGCTGGGCGAGCGTCTCCAGGCGACTGCGGGACTGGGCGCGGGCGCTCGTCCACAGGGCGTCGAGCACCTGGGAGGGCTCGGGATGCTTCACCAGCAGCAGTTGTCCCAGCGCCTGGATGACGGCGGCTTCGATGGCGGAGCGGTCGAGATCGAACTGGCCCTCCAGCGTCGTGGCGGCCTCCGGCAGGGCCCAGGCCTGGATGACCTCGGCGGGCAGGCGGAGGGAGAGGGCATCGAGCCAGAGTTCCCGCTGCTCCCCGGGGCGGGCCAGGGGCACGTCGAAGAGGGCGGTGCGGCGGGCGCCGGTGGGGCGGCGATCGGGGGTGGCGATCAGCAAGAGGCCCTGGACCGAGGCGATCAGCCGGGCCACGGCGGCGGCGCGCTCTGTGTCCTGGGTCTCGAGATCATGGCAGTCCAGCAGCAGCGCTTCGGCACCGAGCAGCGCCTCGCGGTTCCACAGTCGGGCCAGGCGCTCCACCTCCTCGCGAGCGGTGGGGAGGCCGTCGGCGGGAATGCGTTGCAGCTCCAGGTGGAGCCGCCTCGCGGCGCGCGTGGCGAGGGCGGCCTGATCCAACCGGCTCTTGCCGCAGAGCTGGATGATGGGCAGCTCCTCCTCGCGAGAGGCGGCGGCGATGGTGGCGGCCACCTGCCGGGCGAGCGCCTCGTGCGAAGGCACCAGCGCCTCGGAGACCGGTACCTGCTGGACGAGGCGGACGATCCGCTCGTCGAGCGCGTCGATGCCCGTGAGGTACTGCCAGATGCGCTCGTCGGCGCGCAGGGGGGCCTGGACGAGCGAGGTTCCAGTGCCGGGGATGACGAGGTTCCAATGGCGCAGCGGGCCGTGGGGGGCGAGCGCGTCCCAGTGCGCGCCGGGGAGGGCGGCGAGCGCGAGGGAGAAGGTGGGCCAGGGGCGCTGGGGATCTCCGCTGGCGCGGGCGCACAGGGAGGGGAAGCGGGCGTCGAGCTCCATGCCGGCGCACAGGAGGAGCACGTCGCGCTCGAAGGAGCCGAGCCCGAGGGCCTCGCACAGGGTGCGGAGGGCGGGCGGGTCCTCGTCCTGGGGCCAGGAGGGCCAGCCGGCCTCGTCCACGGGAGGAGGATTCTCGGGCGTGGGGTACGAGGGGTCGGCGTGCCGCTCGAGGAGGAGCCGGATGCGCTCCAGGGAAGCCGCCAGGAAGGCGTGGTTTTGCGTCTCCCAGTTCATCGTGGCCTGGACTTGGGGACGATCTGCTCGGGAGGGGGATTCTGCGTCGCGGCGACGTCGGCGTCGACGAGCACGGGGGCGCACTCGTAGGCAACGGAGAGCGAATAGGGGACCTGGTAGAACGTGGACCACATCTTGTGGAGCGCGTCGAGGCTGAGGCTGTAGGGCGTGACCGAGATGTGTGGCTCCTGCTCGTGGAGGTTGGAACCAGAGAGATCGGGGAGGGGGGTGGAGTGGATGGTTTCCTTGATGAGGGTAGGCGTCAAGATGGGCTGCCGCTGAATGGAGGCGACGACGCTGCCGAGCAGGAGCTGTGGTTCGAGGCGGGCCTCATCTCCGTAGAAGGTGAAGAGGTAGTGGAGGGTGAGCGCGACACGGGGGACGGCGGCGAGGGAGCCATTGGGGCGGCGAGTGGGGACGTTGTCGTTGCGGAAGGCCAGGTTGGGGGTGGCCATGAAGAGGTAGATGTTGACGCCGCGGTTGAGCCCCTCTCCGCCGAGGGTGCGGAGGGGGGAGGTGGTGACATGGGCACCGGGGACGGCCTCGAGGGCGTAGCGGCTCACCAGACTCTTGAGCGTCGCGGTGACGGTGGCGATGGCGAGGTGGTTGCTCATCTCGATTTGCGCGAGGCCAGGTAGTCGCGGAGGCCGAGGGAAGGCTTGGGGCGCGAGGAGGAGGTTGGCGCGGGAGTGGAGGAGAAGGGCGAGGAAGGAAGGGGAGAGAAGGGGTCGCGAGGGAGCGCGGGGCGGATCTCGAGGCGGCCAATGGAGACGCGGATGGCGGGAGGTGTCTGTCCCTCCACCCCCGTGCGAGCGGGCCGT
>QKJM01000602.1 GCA_003249315.1 Archangium sp. | reverse complement strand
GATGAGGATGGGGCGGAAGGAGGGCACCTCCTCGGGCCAGACGTTGTCGCCGTAGGCCGTCTGGCGCGGGCGGCCGGCGGGCAGATCGCGCCCCACGTGCCAGAACTCCTTCAAGTCCCCCACCGTGCGGTTCTTCGCGTGCTCCTGGCCGAAGGGGGTGTAGCCGCGCTGGCCCCCATTGCCGGCCAGGTGGTAGCGGGCCTTCACCTCCTCGGGGAGGTGGAAGAAGCGCTCCACGTCCGCGTAGCCGCGGCGGATGAGCTCGTCGTCGACGCCGTGGGCCTCCACCGAGACGAAGCCGAACTCCTTGAGGGCATCCCCGAACACCTGGACGAAGCGGGCCCGTTCCTCGGGGTTGCCGGAGCGGTAGTGGGCGAGGTTGACGAGGGGGACGCGGCGAGTGGCGGGCGACATGGCGCGCGCACTCTAGTCAGCCTCCCGGTTCTTGAGAATCGTTCGGAGGTGAACACTCCCCGGGTAGGGAGAAGGGGCGGATTTCCTCTCGCGGCGGACGGGGCGGGAGGGTAGAGAGGGGGAATGCAGGCCGTAGGTGGGGCGGCTGATCGGCGGGAGGGGGATGGATTGGCCGGTATCTTGCCTTGACTCCCCTGGGGTTCTCCCGTAGATCGAGCGCCCTTTGCATCCTCGGGCGTGCTGTCTACCTGAAATGCACGCCGGCCTTTCACGGGTTGAATCAACCCGGATAACCAGGGGTTCAACGATGTACGCAGTCATTCGCACGGGCGGAAAGCAGTACCGCGTGGCCGAGGGCGACGTGCTCCGGATCGAGAAGGTCGCGGGGGACGTGGGCGCCGAGGTGACCTTCAACGACATCCTGATGCTCGGTGGCACCGAGGCCCCCAAGGTGGGGCAGCCGACCGTGGACGGAGCCAAGGTGGTGGGGAAGATCCTCGCCCAGGACAAGCACCGCAAGGTCCTGCATTTCCGGAAGGAGAAGGAGGGCTGGACCCGGCGGCGTGGCCACCGCCAGCCCTACACCGAGGTGAAGGTCACCTCCATCTCCGGCTAGGACCGGTCATCAACAGCATTCCCGGAGCGCTGCGAGGCGCGCCGGTCACCAGCAGGAACGGGTGTCATGGCTCATAAAAAGGGACAGGGTTCGTCGCGCAACGGTCGCGATTCCAATCCGCAGTACCGCGGCGTGAAGGTGTACGCGGGCGAGACCGTCAGCGCGGGGAGCATCCTCGTGCGGCAGCTCGGCACGGTCATCCACCCGGGCTCGAACGTGAAGCTCGGGCGTGACTACACCCTCTACTCCACGGTGGACGGAGTGGTGAAGTACGAGCGGCTGGGGCGGGACCGTAAGAAGGTGTCCGTCTATCCGGCCCAGGCGAGCGCCTAGCCAGAGGCCTCGCGAGGAGGGGGCCTGGCGGTAGCGGGCCCCTGATTGCCTGATGAGCGGGTCGCCCCGGTTCAAGTGCCTTCGGGTGCTGGACGCGGAGGCGGCCCGTTCTGCATTTGGGGTTCGGGATGAAATTCGTCGATGAAGTCCGCATCCACGTGAAGGCTGGAGACGGAGGCAACGGGGCGGTTGCCTTCCGGCGGGAGAAGTACGTGGACCGAGGAGGGCCCAGCGGAGGGGACGGAGGCGATGGGGGCTCGGTCATCTTCGTGGCTGATCCGCAGCTCACCACGCTGCTGGACTACCGCTATCAGCAGCACCACCGGGCGCGGAATGGCGAGCACGGCATGGGGAGCGACTGCAACGGCCGCGCGTCGGATGACCTGGTGCTCAAGGTGCCGGTGGGCACGCTGATCCGCGACCATGACACGGACGAACTGCTGGCCGACCTGAGCGAGTCGGAGCAGCGGGTGGTGGTGGCCAAGGGCGGGCGAGGCGGCCTGGGGAACATGAACTTCGCCACCTCCACGCGCCAGGCGCCACGCTTCGCGCAGGATGGCACCAAGGGCGAGGAGCGCACGCTGCGGCTGGAGCTGAAGCTGCTGGCGGACGTGGGGCTGCTGGGCTTCCCCAATGCGGGCAAGAGCACGCTCATCTCCATCGTGAGCCGGGCGCGGCCGAAGATCGCCGGGTACCCCTTCACCACGCTGGTGCCGAACCTGGGCATGGTCCAGTACAAGGACAACCTGTCCTTCGTGATGGCGGACATCCCCGGTCTGATCGAGGGCGCCGCCGAGGGCGTGGGGCTGGGCCTCCAGTTCCTGCGGCACGTGGAGCGCTGCAAGGTGCTCATCCACCTGCTGGACATGGGGGCCGAGGGCGAGGGCCGCGAGCCGTTGCACGACTTCGACGTGCTCAACGCGGAGCTGCGCAAGTACAGCGGGGAACTGGCGAGCAAGCCGCAGGTGGTGGCGGCCAACAAGCTGGATCTGCCCTATGCGCAGGAGCGGTTGGAGTCGCTGACGGAGGAGATGCGCAAGAGGGGCGTCGCCGTCTTCCCGGTGTCCTGCGCCACGGGAGCGGGCATCCCACCGCTGCTCGACGCGGTGGCCGAGGTGCTCTTCACCGGTCGCACGGACAAGCTGCACGTGGAGCCTCCGGCCCCGCCGAAGCCCGAGCCCAAGGTGGCGGAGCCCATGGCGGTGAAGAAGGCCGCGGTGAAGAAGGCTCCTGCGAAGAAGGCCGCGGTGAAGAAGGCTCCTGCGAAGAAGGCCGCGGTGAAGAAGGCGCCCGCGAAG
>QKJM01000640.1 GCA_003249315.1 Archangium sp. | reverse complement strand
AGCACGACGGGGGCCATGTCCGAGGGCCGCGACAGCCACACCGCGACGCTGTTGCCCGATGGCAAGGTGCTGGTGGCTGGCGGCGCCAACGCCAGTGCCCCTTCCACCCTTGGTAGCGCCTAGGTGTATGACCCGGCCGTGGGTACCTGGAGCAGGACAGGCTCCATGAACGAGCTCCGCAGCCACCACACCGCGACGCTGCTGCCCGAGGGCAAGGTGCTGGTGGCGGGTGGCGCCAACGCCAGCATCCCCGCCACCCTCGGTAGCGCCGAGCTGTATGATCCGGTTGCGGGTACCTGGAGCAGGACAGGCGCCATGGCGGGTGTTCGCGAACTCCACACCGCGACGCTGCTGCCCGAGGGCAAGGTGCTGGTGGCTGGCGGCTCTCGCTTGAACGTTGGCGCGATCGCCAGCGCTGAGCTGTATGACCCGGTCAAGGGCACCTGGAGCATGGCCCGATACATGTCCGTGTCGCGCCACTCCCATTCGGCCACGTTCCTGACCAATGGCAAGGTGCTGGTGTCCAGCGGCCATGGCTCGGCCGCGCTCAGCAGCTCCGAGCTGTACGACCCGGCGACTGACGCCTGGCGCACCATCACGTCCGCTCCCCTCGCGCGCTATTCTTTTGGCTCCGTTCTGTTGCCGACGGGCAAGGTGCTCTTCGTCGGTGGCTATGACTCCGTCTCCTACTCTTCCGCCGCGCATGTGTATGACCCGGTCCAGGGCGCGCTGCAGGGCGAGTGGACTTCCTCCGACGCGATGGCCCCTGGCCGTTATGGCTACAGCGCCACGCTGCTGCCCAACGGCAAGGTGCTCGTTGCTGGTGGCCAGAATACCTTCACCGCGCTCTCCTCGGCCCAGCTCTATGAGCCGACCACGGGGACGTGGGTGGCGACGGGCTCGCTCTCCTCCGAGCGCACTGGCCACACAGCGACGCTGCTGCCCAATGGCAAGGTCCTCGTCACCGGAGGCAAGGACAGAGCCGGTGTGGAGCTGCGCACCGCCGAGCTGTATGACTCGGTCTCTGGTACCTGGAGCACCACCAACTCCCTCTCCGTCGCGCGCTATGGACATACCGCCACGCTGCTGCATGGTGGCAAGGTGCTCGTGAGCGGTGGCCGTAACGGTGCGGGTTTCATCGTGGCCGCCGAGCTGTATGATCCGGCTGCCGGTACCTGGAGCGCCGCGGGCTCTTTCGTGACGAGCCGCGCCAACCACACCGCCACGGTGCTCGACAGTGGCAAGGTCCTGGTGACAGGTGGCTACAACAGCTCGTCCGGCACCGTGCTCGCCAGCGTCGAGCTGTATGACCCGGCCGCGGGGACCTGGAGCGCGACAGGCTCCATGGCGAGTGGCCGCAGCAGTCACACCGCCACGCTGTTGCCTGGCGGCAAGGTGCTGGTGGTGGGTGGTATCTCCAATGGCACCCCTGTGAGCACCACCGAGATGTACGACCCAGCCAGCGGCACCTGGAGTTCCTCCTCGGGACCAGCTCGATACTCGCACACGGCCACGCTGCTGGTGAGTGGCAAGGTGCTCTTGGTTGGCGGAATGGGCAGCTTCGCGACCATCTTCGACACTTGCGATATCTATGACCCGCTCACCCGGACCTGGCGCGGTACGGATACGCTGAGTGTGGCTCGCTACGTTCACCAGGCGGTGCTGCTGCCCGGCGGCAAGGTGCTCGTCTCCGGCGGTCGGGACTCCTCGGGTGCTGCCATCTCCAGCGCGGAGGTCTATGACGACACCAGTGCTCCAGACTCCTCGCGTCCGATCATCTCTTCGCTCTCTCGGCCCGCCGCGAGCACCGTGATGTTCAGCGGCACCGGCTTCACGGGCGTGGGAGACTCCTATGATGGCAGGGGTCACAGCGCCACCACCAGCTTCCCCCTCATGAGCCTCAGCGCCCTGGCGGGGGGAGCCCCGTACAGCCTGGTGCCGCTGAGCTACTCGAGCACCTCGGTCACCATCAACCAGCCCGTGCTCCCCGAGGGCTACTATCTGTTGTCGATGACGGTCAATGGCGTGACGGGCAGCCGCGTGCTCAACTTCAAGAACCCGTCGATACCCGCCATCCCCATCATCGACACGCCCACCGAGGGGGGGCACGTCAACAGCAGGCCCTCCATCTCAGGCACCGCCGACGCCTTCGGTCGGGTGGCCGTGTCCATTGATGGTATGCAGGTGGGGACCACCACCGCCAACGCCGCGGGCGCCTGGGGCTTCACGCTCACCACGCCCCTGGGCGAGGGGATGCACACGGCAACGGCCATCGTCAGCGATGTCTCCGGCAACGTCAGCCTCTCTTCGGCCGCGCGCTCCTTCACCGTGGATGTCTCGCCGCCGGCCGCTCCATTCATCGACTCGCCAGCAGATGGGAGCTTCGTCAACAACGCCAGGCCGACCCTCTCCGGAGTCGCCGAGGCCGGTAGCACGGTGAATCTCTACATCGACGGGTCGCGAGTGGGCACGGTGACCGTGAGCGCGGCGGGAACCTGGAGCTACATGCTCGTGTCGCCGCTCGCCGAGGGCTCGCACGTGCTGACGGCCACGGCCACGGATGCGGCGGGCAATGAGAGCGTGGCCTCGATTGCATGCAGCTTCGTCGTGGACACGGTGGCGCCGGCCAGGCCGGTCATTACCTCGCCTGCCAACGGAGCGATGGTGAACAGCGGCATGCCCACCATTCAGGGCACCGCCGAAGCCTACAGCTCGGTGGCTGTTTCCATTGACGGTGGGCCGCGAGTGGTGACAGCGGATGGCACCGGAGCCTGGAGTGTCACCGCTTCGCTGATGCAGGGGTCTCACAGCGTGGTGGCCACGGCCACGGACGTGGCGGGGAATGAGAGTGAGGCGTCGGCTGAGCTCTCCTTCGTGGTGGACACGGTGGCTCCGGGCGTGCCCGTGGTGACGGCTCCGGCCAGTGGATCGCTGCTCAACGACAACAAGCCCATCCTCTCCGGCAGCGCCGAGGCCGGTAGCATGGTGCGGGTGTGGCTCAACGATGTGGAGGCTGGTACGGTCACCACGGACCCCTCGGGCAACTGGAGCTTCCAGCCCGCGATGGCGCTGGGCGATGGGGTCTACACGCTGGAGGTGGTGGCCACGGATCTGGCTGGAAATGTGAGCGCGGTCTCGGCTGCGAGCACCTTCACCGTGGACACGGTGGCGCCGGCCATTCCGGTCGTTACCTCGCCTGTCAGCGGGGCGCTGGTCAACAACGACAAGCCAACCATTGAGGGAACCGCCGAGGCCAACAGCTCGGTGTCTGTCTCCATTGATGGCGAGTCGCCACAGGTGGTGACCGCGAATGTCTTCGGAGAGTGGAGCCTGGAGCCCACCACGGCGCTGGTGGAGGGAGCGCACAGCGTGCGGGTCTCGGCCAGGGATGGGGCGGGCAATGAGAGCCCGTTCTCGGCTGCGATCACCTTCGGGGTGGACATGACGGCGCCGGCCTCGCCCGTGTGGGTGTCGCCCACCGATGGGAGTACGCTCGACAACGGCCAGCCCACGCTGCGCGGCACGGCCGAGCCAGGCACCAGGGTGCTGATCTCTGATAATGGGATGCGACAGGACATGGTGACGACGGATGAGGCGGGGGAGTGGAGTCTGACGCTGAGCAGCGCGTTGAGCGATGGCTCGCACACGCTGACTGCGACCGCGGAGGATGAGGCGGGCAATGTCAGCCAGCCCGCCAGCATCATCCTCGTGGTGGACCAGACGCCTCCAACGGTGCCGGTGGTGACCTCGCCTGCGGATGGCTCGACGGTGAAGACCACCACGCCGGTGCTAGAGGGAGCGGCGGAGGCGGGGAGCACGGTGCGGGTGGTGGTGGACGGGGCGGTTGCGGGCACGGTGGTGGCCAGCGACATGGGCACGTGGAGCCTCACGCTGAGCGAGCCGCTGAGCGAGGGGCGGCACACGGTGTCGGCCACGGCGACGGACGCGATGGGCAACGAGAGCGCGGCCTCAGCGGAAGTGGCCTTCACCGTGAGCATGAGCACGGGCTCTGGCTCGGGCTGCGGTTGCGCGAGCACGCCCGCGAGCGCATCGGGCCTGTGGAGCCTGGCTCTGTTGGCGCTGTGGAGTGTGAGAAGGCGGAGGTCGGTGGTGTAGGGGAGGGCGTAGTTTCCCAGCAGTGAGCCGAGCGGGTGTCTTGTATGGGCACCCGCTCGGCGAATACCGGAATGCCATCGCGGTCGCCAATGCGCGTACTATCTCGACTGCGCCAGGGACGAGTACTACATCAAGCTGGACTTGCGCTTCCTGGCGATGCCGACGGGTTTCATTGGCGGTCCGCCGATAACAGGCTAGCAGGGGAGCGAGCAGAGGCCGAGATGGACAACGTGACGGGTTGAGAAGTCGACCAGGACTTTTCCCATTCAGCCACCGAAGACCGCCCCTTCCTTGAACACGCTGCTGTCGACACTTCTGCTCGTCAGCCTCGCCTTCACTCCGTCACAACCCCGGCGTCCCCGCTCCACCTCCCTGAAAACCTACAAGGAGGACGCCATGGGCTCGATTCCCATCCAGGACATCAAGAGTCAGAAGGAGTTCAAGGAGAAGGACTTCAAGGACTTCAAGGAGAAGGACCTCAAGGACTTCAAGGAGAAGGACTTCAAGGACTTCAAGGAGAAGGACTTCAAGGACTTCAAGGAGAAGGACTTCAAGGAGTTCAAGGAGAAGGAGTTCAAGGAGCTCAAGGAGAAGGACAAGGACTTCGAGGGACCCGTTGAGCAGCTTCCCTTGGCGCCACCCGTCCGTGGCCCGGATGTCCTTGGGGACATGTTGCGGCGCATCGAGCGGCTGGAGAAGCAGATGGGCCTCGGCGAGCCCTTCATCTCCAAGGAGGAACGCCCCTCGGTGGGCGAGGGCGCCCTACGGCAGCCGAAGGACGAGCAGCCCGGCAACCCATAGAGGAGAGGACGAGCCGCCATGCTCCTGATACTCGCGAGCCAATATGACGAGGCGGCCCGGGCCCTCGCTCGGTGCTGGTCCTCGTACGACGCCGCGCTGCTCAGCCCGGACAGTCTGTGCAGGGAGGGCTGGCGTTACGATGATGCGCGGCCGGAGGGCTCGCGTGCCGTGGTGGACGGAACTCCACTCCGCGCGGAGGAACTGCGCGGAGTGCTGGTTCGCCTCCCGTCCGTGCCCCAGGACGAGCTGGTCCAACTGCGCCCCGAGGAGCGTGCCTACGTGGCGGTGGAGATGACCGCGTTCCTGCTCGCGTGGCTCTCGCACCTGCCGTGCCCGGTGCTCAACCGCCCCACCGCGCAGTGCCTGGCGGGGCCCGGCTGGAGACCCGAGCAGTGGCTCCACGCGGCCGCCCGCGCGGGCCTCCCCACCGTCCCCCTGCGGCGCGGCACCGGCGAGCTCGGTTCGGTCCCTGCCCCCACGGATGACGCGACTCCTCTCGCTTGCGTCACCGTGGTGGGCCGGCGCTGCCTGGGAGCGACCACGCCCACCCTGGCCCGCCATGCCCGGTGCCTCGCCGATGCGGCGGGTGTCGAGCTGCTGTCCGTCCAGTTCGTCGGCCCTCCACGGGCGCCCAGGGTGGCCGGAGCGAGCCTCTGGCCGGAGCTGGATGCGCCCCTCTCCGAGGCCCTGCTGGAGCGGCTGGAGGTGCGGTCATGATCCTCCTCTGGGGCCTGCCCGGGGATGGGCCCATGGCCGCCGTGCGCCAGGTGCTCGAGGAAGAGGGCGCACCGGTGTTCTTCCTCGACCAGCGGCGTGCGCTGGAGACGCAGGTGGAGCTGCGCGTGGGAGCTCGGGTCGAGGGGCTGCTGAGCGTGGGGGAGCGCACGCTGGAACTCGCGGCCATCACTGCGGCGTACCTCCGGCCACACGACTCGCGGCGGTTGCCCGAGGTTCAACGGGCCGGCCCGGGGAGTCCCCCGTGGAACCATGTCACCCTGCTGGAGGACATCCTCTTCTCCTGGTCCGAGCTCACCGGAGCGCGGGTCATCAACCGTCCGTCGGCCATGGCCCCCAACGGCTCCAAGCCCTTCCAGGCGCTGCTCATCCAGGCCTTCGGCTTCCGCACACCGGCGACCCTCATCACCACAGATCCGGAGGCCGTTCGGGAGTTCCAGGAACGGCACGGCACGCTCATCTACAAATCCATCAGCGGGGTGCGCAGCATCGTGTCGCGCTTGAAGCCAGAGCACGCCGGGAGGATGGAGCGGCTGCGCTGGTGCCCCACCCAATTTCAGCAACACGTACCGGGCGAGGACTACCGGGTGCATGTGATGGGGGATGAGTCCTTCGCGGCGCGCATCGTGTCCAGCGCGGATGACTACCGGTATGCCTCGCGGCAGCAGGGGCGCACCCACATCGAGCGCGCGGAGCTGCCAGCGGACGTGCTCGCTCGCTGCCGGCGCATGGCCCTGGCCATGAAGCTACCGGTGGCGGGGATCGACCTGCGCCGGACGCCCGAGGGGGAGTGGTACTGCTTCGAGGTCAATCCCTCTCCGGGCTTCACCTACTACCAGGAGGCCACCGGTTACGAGCTGGACCGGGCGGTGGCGCGGCTGCTGTGGGGAGGGGCGTCAGCGTGACGGTCGCTCGCCAGGCGGAAGCGCGTCTCCGAGGACGAGTACGAGCGCATCATGCGCCTCGCGTCCGCCGCGCCGGAGCCGTTGACTCGGCCCCGGGGGAGTTTCGCCTCGAGTGGAGTGAATAAACGGGCCTCCGATTTCGTCGCGGTCCCGTCTCCTCTCCACTCGCAGGGCCACCCATGCTCCTCACGATCCTTGGACTCACCCTCCTCGCCTCCACTCCGGGGGTTCCGCCCACCTCTTGCCTTTTCGTCAACGGGAAGACGGCCTGTGGCTACTCCTGCCAGAGAAGTGTCGATGACGTCCGCTGCGCCAGTACTCCCTACGGTACGTGCGCAATGTTCCATGGGAGGGTGTACTGCTTCGATCCGTCGCTCGCGGCCATCCACCACCCGCCCGACGAGGGACTGCGCCCTGAATGCAAGGCGATTGGCAACGAGGCGGCCTGCGGCTTCAACTGCCTCGTGGCCAAGGGGAAGGTCGCCTGTGCTCGGACTCCCTACGGCGCGTGCCGGGAGCACCTCGGCGAGCTGAAGTGCTGGGATCCCTCGGAGTCCGTCATCCACGAGTTCGGCGCGGAGACGCCGCTGCCGAGCTGCCTCACTGCGTCCACGGCCATCGAGTGCGGCTATGACTGCAAGAGCAACCGCGCGGAGGTGAGGTGCGCGGCGACGCCTCGCGGACGGTGCGAGAAGAACGACTTCCGGATCGAGTGTTTCGATCCGCCGTCGCTCATGCACTGCGCGCACGTCCAGCCGCCTGATCCGGCGGAGGTGCGCAAGCCGAAGCGTCTGCGGCGGGAGGCTCAGGCGACCGAGGCCGAGCAGGCGGTGCGTTGAAAGGAAGGTGCCCGTCCCTGGGCGAAGCCGCCACGGCGCAATTCGAGAATCACCTCAGCGTGCCGGCCACATGCGCACGGCGAATGCGGTGAGAGAAACCGCCGTCGCCATTCCCACCACCGCCAGCCAACCCCACTGCGCGAGCAGCAGGCTGCCGATGACCGCGCCGGATGCCATGCCGACGAACATGCCGACGAAGAGCACCGCATTCAGTCGGCTGCGAGCGCCGGGTTCGAGACCGTACACAATCGTCTGGTGCGCGATCAGCGTCACCTGCACGCCGAGATCGAAACCCACCGTGCAGAGCGCCAGCAGCCACAGTTGGCCCTGTGTCGGAAGAACCGTGGCGAGGGCCATGGCCGCGAACGAGGCCGCGGCAATCGCCGAGCCGATTCGTGTCACCAGCGCCGGACCCTTGCGGTCCGCGATGCGTCCGGCCAGAGGTGCCGCCAGCGCGCCGACCGCCCCCGCGAGGCCGAAACCTCCGGCCACCGCGCTGCCCAGGTGGAAGGGCTCGGCATGCAGCATCACGGCCAGCGTCGACCAGAAGGCGCTGAAGCCCGCCGCCAGCAAGCCTTGCGCCAGTGTGGCGCGCCGCAGCGCCGGATATTCGCGCAGCAGCTCCCGCAGCGACTTGAGGAGCGTGAAGTAGGGCAGGTGGGTGGTTGGCTTGAAACGCGGCAGTCCATGCCAGATGGCCACGCCGATCAGCGCGATGCTGGCCGCGGCCGCGATGAAGACCATGCGCCAGCCGAAACGCTCCGCCATGAGACCACTGAGCACGCGCGACAACAGAATGCCCATCAGGAGTCCCGTCATCACCATGCCCACGACCTTGCCGCGGCTGATCTCCGGCGCCAGCGTCGCGGCGGCGGGCACGATGTCCTGAGCCAGCGTGGCCGCGAGACCGATGGCCAGGCTCGCCACCAGCAGCGGGCCGATACCCGTCGAGGCGCCCGCCAGCAGCAGCGCGGCGGTCAGCGCCGCGGCTTTGAGCAGGATGATGCGGCGGCGGTCGTGGCGGTCCCCCAGCGGCGCCAGCAGCAGGATGCCAAGCGCATAGCCGATCTGGGTCGAGGTCGGCACCATGCCGATGACGCGCGGCGAGGCGCCGAGCTCCGCGCCGAGCACCCCCAGCATGGGCTGCGCGTAGTACAGCGTGGCGGCGGCCAGGCCGGCCGCGGTGGCCAGCAGCATCGTCAGCGAGGCGGGCAGTCCGCCAGCCGCCGGGTGGTCCTCCGTGCCGGGCAGGTGGGCCGAGTGGTTATGTGTACTTTGCATGGAAGACAAGGCTGCGCTCCAGTGGGATTCGATGGCTGGAGTGTGCTGGCGGCCCCCTTGCTTTGGTAGTAGCGCCGTCCGAAGAGCTGCTATACGCTCCACGTATGAAAGCCCGAGCCAGCCCGGCCAGATCGCCCACGGCCGACCGCATCGAGCTGATCCAGACCTTCGTCCGCATCGTCCAGGCGGGCAGCCTGTCCGCCGCGGCGGCGCAGATGGGTACGAGCCAGCCCACCATCAGCCGGCGCCTGCAGCAGTTGGAACGTTCGCTGGGGCTGCGCCTGCTGCAGCGCTCGACGCACGCCATGAAGCTCACCGAGGACGGCGAGCGCTGCTTCGAGCGCGCCAAGGAGCTGCTCTCCGGCTGGGACGCCTTCGAGTCCGACCTGCGCGGCGCCGGCGTCGAGGCCAGTGGCTCGCTGCGCGTCGTCGTTCCGCACGCCTTCGGGCAGAAGCAGTTGATCGGCCCGCTGGCCGAGTTCATGCGCCGGCATCCCAGGATGACGGTCGACTGGCTGCTGCATGAGCGGGCCAGCGACTTCATCTCCCAGGGCATCGACTGCGCCATCAACGTCGGCGAAGTCACCGACCCCTCGCTGGTCGCCATCAAGTTGGCGGAGGTGCCGCGCGCGCTGCTGGTCGCGCCCTCCGTGGTCGCGGGGCATCCCCTGCCCGCGCATCCGCGCGACTTGTCCGCCATGCCGTGGCTGGCGCTGCCCAGCTTCTACCGCCGGCAGATCAGCCTGCGGCATGTGGGCACTGGAGAGATCTGCGAGGTCGCCATCCAGCCGAGGCTGACGACCGACAACATTCACGCCATGGCGCATGCCGCCCTCGAAGGGCTGGGCGTGTGCCTGATTTCCGCCTGGCTGGTTCAGGAGCACCTCGAAAACGGCAGTCTCATCGAGCTGCTGCCCGACTGGCAGGCCACGCCGCTGCCCGTGTCCGTCTCCTATCCCCAGGCGCGCTTCTACCCGGCGCGCCTGCGCCTGTTCGTCGAGCTCATGCGCGAGGCCATGCCCGTCGCGGTGAATGCCGCCACCCGGGCGAGCAGAAGCACGCCGCGCTGAGCTCCTGGAGTTCAGGCCGCGCCTTCGTCGACGATCGCCTGGGTCGCGGCCTCCATCCAGCGGCGGGTGGAGGCGATGCTCGCCTTGTCGAGCGGATGGATGGGCAGCAACTTCCAACTGGTGAGGAAGCCGGTCCAGAGGATGTTGAGCCGCGCCGCGCGCGCCTCTCCGTCCGGCGGTCCCAGCCACTGGGCCAACGGGGTGATCACCTTCGTCTTGAGATACTCGACGCTCGCCGCGTGCGCCTCGGGGTCGGCCGCCGAGAGGATCATCATCGCCAGCGGACCCGAGGTGCCCTCGGTGTCGCAGAAGATGGTCATCATGTCCTTCCCGAAGCGGTGCTTCCGCTCCTCGAGCAGCACCGGGGTGATGTCGATCACCCGCTCCAACGTCGCCCGGAACAGC
>QKJM01000939.1 GCA_003249315.1 Archangium sp. | reverse complement strand
TGACCGTCGGATCGGCCGAGGAGACCGGCTCCGAGGGGGTGGCGGACATCAACGAAACGAGCAGCAGGGCGGTGGTAACGACCATTGTGGGCACACCTCGACGTTGAAACGCGTGAGGGTCCCTTACTAGCTCAGCGAGGGCTCGGCGTCAGCGCTGTGTTGGTGGTCGCGCGAGAACGTTGCCGCTGTCCGCCACAACCTCTCAGGGGCGGACAGATGGGACCGCGGCCATCCGGATCCGGCACCATCAGGAAACGACCGAGACCCCGGGCGTCGATCAGCTCGGGGTGGCCACAGAGGACACAGCGGCGGGGGGGACGTTTGGAGGGAGGGAAGGGCACGCCCCGAGTCTCCCTCCCCTCCGACACCCGCGCGACTTTTCTGTCCCGCTAGCTCTTGCCGCTGCCGCTCGCGGCCGCGGGGGTGCTCGAGGACGAGCCGCTGGAGCTGCTGCTGCTGCTGGACTCGCTGCTGGAACTGGAGCTGGAGGAACTGGAGCTGGAGGAACTGGAGGAGCTGGTGGAGGAACCGCTGCTTCCGGAGGAGCCGCCGTCCTTCTTGGTCGAGCTGTAGAGGTCCGAGTACCAACCCCCGCCCTTGAGGACGAAGCTGGTGCGGCTGACGACCCGGCTCAGCGAGCCCGTGGCGCCGCACTCGGTGCAGGCCTCGGGCGCCGGATCATTCACCTTCTGGAGGACGTCGATGGTCTTCTCACAACTCTTGCAGGAGTACTCGTAGATCGGCATGGGTATCAGCCTCTTCTTCTAGGGCGTGGAGTCGTGCTCGGAGGAGAGCTGCTTGCGCAGGCCCTCCGCCAGATCGAGCCGGTCGAACGCGCGCAGCACCAGCTCGGCGGGGGTACCGTGCTTGCGCGCCACGGCCTCGGAGAGCCCGGAGAGATCCCTGGCGTCTGGTAGCTCGTCACGCACCAGCACCTCGAGCTCCCTCCGGAGCATGTCCGTGAAACGCTTCTTGATGCCCAGATCCGCCAGGTACTTGTCGCGCCCCAGCAGATCCAACCGCTGGGTGAGGCGGGCGGTGAGGGCCTCGCGGCGGAAGCGCTCGCGCACCTCCTCGATCTCCTGGGTGAGCTCGAGCCGGTCCTGGATCTGCTTGAGCTCGGAGGGGCTGAGGTTGAGCGCCCAGCCCACCCGGCCGGTGGCGCCGCGGTGCTCGGTGTAGGCGGCGAGGATGGCCTGGCGCTCGCGGGCGCTCATGGGATCCAGGAGTTGGTGGTGACGCAGGGCATCCTCCACCTCGGCCAGCGTCAGCTCGCCCCGGGTGCCGTTGTACTGGTGGGACAGGGCGTTGAGCAGCGCGAAGCGGTGCTCGTGCTGCTCGAGCGCCGCCTGGAGCACGTCCTTGCCCTCCACGCGGAGCAGCTCCTGGTAGCCCGTCTTGGGCGCGTCCAGGCGGGTGAAGCGCCCGCGGGGCCGGGGCAGCTCGCGCTCGATGAAGGAGGGCGCCTCGGGGGCCAGCGGGGGCACCTCCGCGGCGGAGCGCTTGCGGGGAGCGATGCGCTGCTGCACCGTCTCCTTCTTCGTCCGGGGGGCCCGCTCCGCCGGGGCGGGCACGGGGGCTGGAATGGCCGGCCCGGCCGGGGACGCGAAGGAGGGGATTTCGGGGGCGGGGGGCGGGGCAGGGGGAGGCTGCTCCTCCCGGACCCGCGCCAGCTCCTGCACCACCTCGTAGTAGCCGCACCCTTGACGCGTCGCGGCAAGCGAGGCCGGGGCTCCCCTCAACATGTCCACCACCGCGAAGGGCCCCAGAGGCGTCGCCTCCGGCTCGGTGTCGGTCAAGGTGCGCACGCGGAAGTCATCGCTCTCGGCCAGGAGGGCGAGCGCTTCTCGGACCTCCAGGGGAGTTGCCGGCGACTGGGCGCGGCGACAGTAATCGGAGACGGCGACGGCCACGGGGGTGGGGACGTCGTCGAGTTGCCGCTGTCTCTGCCAGTGACTGTTCATGTTTGTTGGGGAAAAATGCTCGTTTACGAGGCTGGGTGCCTCTATCTTCGCTGGCAGAGGGGTGTCAATGAGTCCGGCGACACCCAATCTAAACAGCGGGAAGCTGGTGCAAGTCGGTATTACACCCGATCGGTCGGATGAGGGGTACGAGCGTCCGATCGTCGGGCGTTCAGCGGGAGGCAGCGCCATCCCGGTACCACGGGAGGCAGGCGAGCGGTGAATCAGCAGAGCAAGGACGAAGTCCTCCAGCACTACATGGCGCAGCACGGGCTGAAGAGCACGCGCCAGCGCAGCCTGATCATCGACACCTTCTTCTCCGTTGGGGGGCACCTGTCCGTGGAGGAGCTGTGGAACAAGGTGCGAGAGCAGGACGCCAAGGTGTCGGTGGCCACGGTGTACCGGACGATGAAGCTGCTCAACGAGTGCGGCCTGGCCCATGCCCGCAACTTCGGGGACGGGCAGACGCGCTACGAGGCGGCGGCGGGGCGGCACCACCATGATCACCTCATCTGCACCCGTTGCGGCATCATCGTGGAGTTCGAGGACGACCGGATCGAGTCGATGCAGGAGCTGGTGGCGCGCAAGCACGGCTTCTCGGTGACGTCGCACAAGATGGAGCTGTACGGGCTGTGCCGGAAGTGCCAGCGAGGGGGCCCGGAGCCCACGAGCCAGGCATGAGGCGCGCCCTCCTGGCCCTGGGGTGTGCGCTGGCGGTGGCGCTGGCCGGCTGCCGGATGGTGCCCGAGGAGCCGATGGGGAGCCGCTACGTGCGGGCGCTGGCGCTGCCCTACGTGGGCCCCACGCCCTACGACTGGAGGCTGCTGCGTGGGCGGGTGGTGCTGGTGTCCTTCTTCGCCACCTGGTGCTTCCCCTGCCTGGCGGAGCTGCCCACCCTGGAGGCGCTCCAGAAGGAGTATGGCCCGCGGGGCTTCCAGATCGTGGCGGTGGGGATGGATCTGGACGGCGCGCGGGTGCTGGCTCCCTTCGCCGACCAGTATGCGCTGAACTTTCCGGTGCTGGTGGCGGACGAGGAGACGCGGGAGGGGCAGAGTCCCTTCGGCCTCATTCCGGCGCTGCCCACCACCTTCCTCCTGGACGAGGAGGGCAGGGTGGCGGCCGCCTGGAAGGGCATGGCCGGACACGAGGACGTGGCCCAGGCCGTGGAGCGGCTGCTGCGGCGCTGATTCGGGGCCTCCCGTCCCGCTGCTACAGGGCTGGAGCGGTTTTCTTGCCGGGGGGGGCGCTGCTGGTACCGTCCGGACACTCATGACGGTGCGGCGAAAGCTACTGGGTATGGCGGCGTGCGTGGCCGCGGTCCTGACGCTGATCTCGGCGGTGGACGCGAAGGGCTTCCGCCGCTACCTGCGCCTTCGCGATGACGTGGCGGCGCTGCGGGTGCGCAACCACACCCTCTCCGAGCAGAACGAGGCCCTGCGCCGTGAAATCAATGCCTTGCGCGATGACCCCGCCGCTCTCGAGCGCGCCGCGCGAGAGGAGCTCGGCTACATCAAGCCGGGCGAGATCGTCTTCCACCTGGAGTAGCCATGTCCGCGCTCTCGGCCCTTCCACCCCTCCCCAAGCTGCTGCGTCCCACGGTGCGAGCCGTGCCCGCGGCGGTGGTCCTGGCGGCCTTCGTCCACCTGGCGCGCGGAGGCTTCCGCGGGCTGGTCAACCTGGGTTGGCTGGAGGCCTTCATCGTCCTCGCGCTGCTGGCCGGGCTGGCGGTGGCGGCCTGGCGGCGCTTCACCCGCGGGGCGGTGGGCGCGCCCCTCTACTTCCGGGATGATCTGGAGCTGGGCGGTTGCCTCATCGCCTCGGCCTTCATCGTGGTGGCCATCGCCGGGGGAGATCTCTTCCCCATCGTCTACCTGCTGATGGCCTGCCTGGTGGCCTTCCTGCCGCGCAACACGGGCCTGTCGCTGCTGGGCGTGGCGCTGGCCTTCGACGCGCTCATCACCCTGCCGATCAGCCTCACCTCCTTCGCCACCCACGGCCTCTTCCTCGCGCTCTTCGCCGGCCTGTACCACCTGGTGCTCGCCGCCCGCATCGCCGCGGCCCGTCACGCCGAGGACGCCGCGGTGGAGAAGCGGATCAAGGAGGTGGAGGAGCGCGCCCGCACCTTCCGGCTCGTCAGCTCCGGCTCTCATGACAACCTCCCGGACGAGAAGGACGAGGGGAAGTGGCTGCTGGCCTCGGTGAAGGAGGTGGAGGGGGCGGTGGGCGCGGCGCTGGAGATCGCCGAGACGGCCCTGCACACCCACACCTGCGCCGCCTTCCTGCTCGCCTCGGACGACAAGGGGCTGAAGCTGTACGACTGCCGCAGCCTGTCCGAGCGCGTCCAGCGCGAGCGCTTCTCCTCGGGGGAGGGGGTGTTGGGCGGGGTGCTCAAGCGTCGGGCGCCGGTGCGGATGCACTCGGCCCAGGGGCTCAAGGGGATCACCTGGTACGACGGGGGCGCGCCCTCGGTGCGATCCGTGCTGGCCGTGCCCATCATCGAGGGTGGTGGGCTGGTGCGCGGCGTGCTGGTGGCCGACAGGCTGGAGGCGAAGCCCTTCTCGGACGACGACGAGAAGGTCCTCACCACCATCGCCTCCGAGGTGCTGCGGGCCATCGAGGTGGAGCGGGTGATGAGCTACATCCGCAAGACGCGTGACGAGAAGGATCGGTTCTTCCGGGCGATCGAGGAGCTCAACCGGGCGGGCAGCCCGGAGCAGGTGTTCCTGGCGGTGCTGGAGAGCGCGCGGCAGCTCGCGGGGCTGGACTTCTGCGCCGTCACGGTGGTGAGCGAGGTGGAGGGCAAGCGGGTCCACAAGGTGGCGCGGATGGCGGGCGTCACCGGCCAGGGCAAGGCGCTCGAGGGTCGCACCTTCCCGGACAACAACGGGTTGGTGGCCAACGTGGTGCGCTATGGCGCGCCGCTGCCCGGGCGGGACTTGAAGGCCATGGATCGGCAGGTCGTCTTCGACGAGGAGACGCAGCTTCGGGGCCTGGGGGCGCTGAAGATCTTCCCGCTGACGGCGGGGGATCGGATCCTGGGGACGCTGGTGGCGGGGGCGCGCAAGAAGACGGCGCTGTCGCACGACGTGCTGCGCATGCTGGAGGTGATCGCGATCCAGGCGGCGCAGGCGGTGCTGCGGGCCCAGCTCTACGAGGCGATGGAGCGCATGGCCACCACGGACGGCATGACGGGGCTGCTCAACAACCGCACCTTCCAGGCGAGGGCGGACGAGCTGCTGGCGCAGACGAAGCGCTACGGGCGCAAGTGCTCGCTGCTCCTCACGGACGTGGACCACTTCAAGAGCGTCAACGACACCTATGGCCACCTGACGGGGGACCAGGTGCTCAAGGGGGTGGCGCGCATCCTCAAGGAGCAGGCGCGTGACACGGACATCGTGGCGCGCTACGGGGGCGAGGAGTTCGCCATCCTGATGCCCGAGACGGAGGCGGAGGGGGCGAAGGTGATCGCCGAGCGGATCCGCGAGGCGGTGAAGGCCGAGGTCTTCCAGACCGAGCTGGGGCCGCTGAAGGTGACGATGTCGCTGGGAGTCGCGACGGCGCCGGACCACGGGCTGGAGAAGCTGGTGCTGGTGGAGCAGGCGGACCAGTGCCTGTATCACGCGAAGAGGCACGGCCGGAACCAGTCGGTGACGGTGGACGAGATGCGGACCGGGAAGAAGCTCAAGGCGGTCTAGGGTTGGTGACTCCTCCTCTCCCACCGGGAGAGGGACGGGGTGAGGGTTTCCGGGCCCCGAGAGACGAACACCGTGAATCAACCGATCCGAGTCCCGCTGGCGGTGACCACCAGCGGAAAGCCGGAAGAGAACCTCATCAGGAGAGCCCGTCAGGCGGCGAGGGACTGGAAGCTCCCCTTCCTTCCGCGTCGCAAGAAGGAGCCGCTCGCTCGGCTGCTGGAGACCGGCGCCGAGGCGCTCCTCGTCTTCGAGCAGGGCGCGGTGCGCCTGTGGGATGGAGAGGGCTCCTTCAGCTTCAACCCGGGTATGGCCCACCTGCGCCGGCTGCGGATCCTCTCGGGGCAGGAGGATGACGCGCTCGTCCGGGTGGCCGGGCTCCGCTCAGGGGACGCGGTGCTCGACTGCACGCTGGGGCTCGGCCAGGACGCGCTGGTGGCGGCGCTGGTGGTGGGACCGTCGGGCCGGGTGGTGGGGGTGGAGCGGAGCCTCGCCCTGTACGCCGTCGTCTCCGAGGGACTGGCGAGCTACGACCACGGCCCCGCCTCGGCCCGAGTGGAGCCCGTGTATGCGGACGCACGAGAGTACCTGCGCTCGCTGCCCTCGGGCTCCTTCGACGTCGTCTTCTTCGATCCCATGTTCGAGAAGCCGAAGAAGTCCCAGCCCGCCTTCGAGATGCTCCGCCGCTTCGCCGAGTATGCGCCGCTCACGCCGGAGACGCTGGAGGAGGCTTGTCGCGTCGCCCGCCGGTGGGTGGTGGTGAAGGGCTCGAAGCACTCGGAGGATCTGAAGAAGCTCGGCCTCGTCGCGGAGGCCGGCTCCCGCTATACCTCCGTCATCTGGGGCCGGGTGCCGGGAGGGGAGGGCAGGGCGGAGAACTACGTCTCGCCCCTGGGCGGCCCGTCGCTTCCCACCGGTGAGAGCTTCGCCGACGAGGCGCCTGCCCGCTCGTGCGGCATCAACTCTCGCGGCGAGCGGTAGTACTGCATCGGCGAGTCGTGCAGGAAGTTCGACACCCGGCTGGTGTAGAGGCACGCGTACCGCTCCACCTGCTCGCCGAAGCGGCTGTTCTCGTGCCCCTCCTTGAACAGCAGGCCCCAGTACGGGTTGAAGCCCTCCTCCACCTCTCGCTCCAGTGTGTCGGCGATCTGCGTCGCCTCGCGCAGCGCCCGGCGCAGCTTGTCGAGCGCGCCCTTCAGCCGCCGTCGCTCCTCCTCCAGCTTCGCCTCATCCTCCGCTGACAGGCCGCCGCGCTCCAGCCGCCGCTCCAGTGTGTTCAGCAGCCCCTTGTGGTGCGCCACCTCGTCGTCCAGCCGCTCCCGCGTCAGCTCGATCTCCGAGAGTCGCGCGATCCGCTGTAGCTGGCCATCCGTGTAGGTGATCTCGTCCTCGATCTCCTGCACCACCATGCAGGTGCGCCACAGCGAGGTCTTCTTCGACTTGAGGATGTCCCCGTAGATGTGATCGCCCACGTAGAGCACGGCCTCGCCCGCGTGGCCGGTGGAGCGCTCGAACTGCGCCAGGTTGCCGCCCTGGTACACCTTGCCTCGCTCCAGGTGCTCGGCCTCGCCCACCACCGGGGCCTCCTCCCCGGGCCCCAGGCCGGAGACGTCCAGCTCCAGGAAGGGCCGCTGCTCCGAGAAGAAGGCCGGCTTCATCGCCAGCGTCACCACGTAGTCGAAGTAGTTGCGCCAGCTCGGGTACTCGGCCACCTGTCCGTCCAGCAGGTAGCGCATCACCACGTCCGTGTAGTCCCACGCCGAGTTCGTCAGCAGGAAGAGTCGCTTGCCCCCCGAGCGCAGCTTGTGCAGCGCCGCGCCCAGCTCCGGATCCTGGAAGATGTAGCGCCCCAGCTCCTTGCGCACCTCGCGCTTGAGCGAGTTGTCGCGGTGTACCGTGTCGATGGCCTCGCGGATGTCGTCATAGAGCCGGCCGTAGTCCACCCGCTCGCCCAGCGACTCCAGCACCTCGATGATGCCCGCGAACAGCCAGGCCTCGGGCAGGGCGAAGAGGGTGTCGATCCACGCGAACTGCGGGTTCTTCAGTCGCACCCGCTGGTGCCGGTACAGCCCGTGCCACACCTCGCGCTGGAGCGGGCGCAGCCCGTGGTAGGCCCTCCCCACGTAGCCGAAGCGATCCATCTTCAGCAGGTTGCCGTTCACCTTGTCGACCGCCAGCCCTCGCATGACGAAGTGGTGGTCGTACTGCAGCAGGCCGATGTGGGACGGGTAGCCGTACTCGCTGACCAGCTTCGCCAGCGTCATGTCGAAGGAGAGCTGTTCCAGCCGGCGCAGGTGGTAGATGGCCAGCGTGTAGTCCATGTCGAAGCCGACCAGATCGATCCCCGACATGCGCAGGTTGCGGTTGACGAAGATGTCCCGGGCGCGCGGCACCTCGCGCGGCGGCCGGGCCACGGTCAGCAGGCGGGCGAGCTCCGGATCCTCGAGGAGCTGGTGCGAGCGGCGCTCCGCCTCTTCGGCCTCGGCTCGGTCCAGCGAGGTGCGGAAGCTACCGTGAAGGGGATCCGTGGTGGTCGGACTCCCGGGGATGGGGCCAGTAGGAGATAGTTTCGGTGACACAGGAGTTACAGACATAGCACGGCGCCATCCGTGACGTCCTCCTCCTCCCGGCTGGACGCTTCACCTGGAAAGGAAAGTGCCTGCCAGGACGGCAGACTGGACGCTCCGATGAGCGGCATGGTCTCATCCCTCCCCCTTCAAGCCTTGGGGAGACGTCATGACGAGAACCCTCTCGACCTCTTCGCCCCGCCCACAGCATCTCCTGACGCGCATTCTGGACGAGCCGGAGCTGGTCAGCATCGTCCAGAGCCTGGAGGCTCCCGTCCTCTCCAAGCTCATCGACCACATCGGTCTCGAGGACGCGGGCGAGCTCGTCGCGCTGGCGACGACCGAGCAGCTCGAGAAGATCTTCGATGAGGACCTCTGGCGGAGCGAGAGGCCCGGCAAGGACGAGACCTTCGACGCGGAGCGTTTCGCCCTCTGGCTCCAGGTGATGATGGAAGCCGGGGTGGAGTTCGCGGCGCGAAAGCTGGCGGAGCTGGATGAGGACCTGGTCACCCTGGCCATCTGCAAGCACGTCCTGGTCATCGACATCGACGCGCTGGCCGAGCGGATGTCGGACTCCAGGCGCTCGGCGGACGAGGACCTGACGGACAAGGCGCTCGAGAGCTGCCTGTATGAGGAGTTCGGCGAGTATCAGATCATCGCGAAGGACCATCACAGCTGGGATGCCATCATCGCGGTGCTCGTCGAGCTGGACAGGAACCATCATGACTTCCTGACGCGGATGCTCGAGCGGTGTTGCTACATCTCGACCGAGTACATCGAGGACAATGGAGGCCTGTACGACGTCCTCACCAGCGAGGAGATGCTGGAGTCCGACGTGGCCGCGGAGCGCGAGGAGCGGCGAGAGCAGGAGGGGTACGTGGCGCCCTCGTCGGCGGCGAGCTTCCTCAACCTCGCGCGGATCACCCCCCTGGAGGAGCTCAGGACGTCCGAGACCGTGGATCCGATCACCCGGTCGTATTTCCGCTCGTTCGAGCGCGCTGCCGGGGATGGCTCGAAGAAGGGCACCCAGGCGCTTTCGCAGGGAGCACCCGCTCAGCGGGTCCAGTCGGAGAAGGTCGTGCGGTTCCTCCAGGAGCTGCGCGAGGCGGAGGTCTTGGAGGAACCCGGCCAGCAGCCGCTCCTCGCGGCGGGAGAGCGGCAGGAGGCCCGGGCCGAGCCGCTGCTCAAGCTCGCCGTCGTCGCGCTCCGCGACAGGAATCCGGACGTCCACGTGGAGCGGTTGAGGGAGCTGAGCTACCTGGCCAACGTGCTCCTCTCCGGGTGTGGCTTCGGAGGCCGTGGCTTCCGTCCCCTGGAGGCCGCGGATGCCGCCATGGCCGTCTGCAATCTGGGGCTCGAGCGGCTCCTGAACGGCGAGCCGGCCACGTCCGAGGCCACCGTCGAGCAGGCCGAGGAGCTGCTGGAGCGCCAGGGTCTGGTGAAGCTGTTCCAGGTGGGTTGGAGCATCCTGCACCATGACGTGCTGCTGTTCACGGCGCGTTCCCTCCAGGAGATGCTGACCCGGATGGCGGCCGGACTCCGTGAGCCGCGGCGGGCCAAGGAGCTGGCGTGGACGGCCGCCACGCTGAGGGCGGACATCAACGCCGGGAAGCCCTGGCAGTCGCGCGGCAGGCTGGACGGGCTCGGGAGCACGCTGGATCGCGCGACGATCCTGGCCTTGAAGGCGCTGCTGAGCGAGTACCCGCTCCTCCCTCGCGCCATCGTGGGGGGCTCGAAGGGGACGGAGAGGCGCGACGCCCGGTTCATCTCGACGGCGAAGCACGTCCAGGCGGTGCGGGAGTTCGTCCAGGAGCTGGGCGCGGGGTAGGGCGGGAGCCGGCGCCGAGGGGGAGATGGTCTTCCTCGGTTGCCGTGCCACGACACGTCGTGGCACGCTCGGGCTCCCCCCATGCGATCGCCCGCCAGACGCCATACGTCCGACGCCGA
>QKJM01000677.1 GCA_003249315.1 Archangium sp. | reverse complement strand
GATGGACCACCTCTACTGCCTCCTCCAGGCGGCGCATGAGCGGGGTGTACCCCACGTCTACGTCCATGCCTTCACCGACGGACGCGACACCCCACCCCAGAGCGGGCTCGGCTACGTGGAGGCGCTGGAGCAGTTCCTCCGCGAGCTGAGCACGGGACAGATTGCCAGCGTGAGCGGGCGCTACTACGCCATGGACCGCGACAAGCGGTGGGAGCGGGTACGGCTCGCCTACGAAGCGCTCGTCCACGGAGAGGGCTCCAAGGCCCCGAGCGCCCACGCCGCCGTCCGCGCCTCCTACGAGGAGAAGGTGACGGACGAGTTCATCAAACCCACGGTGGTGGTGAGTGGCGACGGCACCCCGGTGGGGCGCATCCGGGACGGCGACGTGGTGCTGTTCTTCAACTTCCGCGCGGATCGCGCCCGCGAGCTGACGCGCGCACTGGCCTTCGAGGACTTCCACGAGTTCGACCGCGGAGGGCTACACCTGGGAATGTACGTGTGCCTCACCCGGTACGACGCCACCTTCGACCTGCCGGTGGCCTTCCCGCCGGAGCAGCCGAAAGAGATATTTCCCGAAGTCCTCTCCCACGCCGGCTGGCGCCAGTTCCGCACCGCGGAGACAGAGAAGTACGCGCACGTCACCTTCTTCTTCAACGGGGGCCGCGAGGTGGTGTACCCCGGAGAGGACAGACACCTGGTGCCCTCGCCGCGCGACGTGAAGACATATGATTTGAAGCCGGAGATGAGCGCGCGCGATGTGACTCAGGAATTGGTGCGACGAATTGACTCGGGAGCATATGACTTCGCGGTGGTGAACCTCGCCAACCCGGACATGGTGGGCCACACCGGCGACCTGGAGGCCGCGAAGAAGGCCGTCACCGTGGTGGACGAGTGCCTGGGTCACCTGGGGGACGCGTGCGCGCGCAACGGCTGGGTGCTGGCCATCACCGCGGACCACGGCAACTGCGAGCTGATGAGGGACCCCGTCACTGGAGAGCCGCACACGGCGCATACCCTCAACCCGGTGCCCTTCCACCTCATCCACCCGGACTTCCGGGGGCAGAAGCTGCGCCCCGGAATCCTCGCCGACATCGCCCCCACGCTGCTGCGGGTGATGGGACTGCCCCAGCCTCCGGAGATGAACCGGCTGGGGTTGCTCCCCTGAGGCGCTCGCTCAGGCCTCGATGTACTTCATGCCGGTGAGGCCCTCCTTCCCAGGGCCTCCTCGGTAGCTCGCGCACCTCCACCTTCCCGCCCCGCCAGGAGGGGAAGACCTGCGCCGTCAGCTTCATCCAGCGCTTCGGCTCCTCGCCCGCCCCAGGTGCGGCGGCGTCCCTCATGGGCCTCCGACACCTTCTTCGGCAACCTTTCTGGCGATTACACGAAAAACGGGCTTTACACATTGTAAAGACCCACATACCCTGAGTGATAGCTCACTTGTGCGAGATGCCCAGTCATTGTGGACTGGATGGAGGAGGAGTCAAAATGAGACGAGTGATTTTGGGTAGCGTGATGTTCTTCGCGGGGATGACTCTCCTCCCCGCGCAGGCCCGGGCTCAGGTGCTGGTGGATCGCTGCAACAAAGATAGCCTGACCGTGGCACAGGTCGAGGCTCGCGTGGAATGGGCGCGTAGGTGCTCGCTCATCGTGAACATTGGTGACCCGAACAACCACTCCTATGGCGACTATTATGAGAGTTCCGCCAAGAACTCCTTCATTGGCAGTGCCGTCTGGTCCGGGATCAATGAAACATACGTCAACAATTTATACCTCTCTGGAGTACCATATCAGACAATTGACGCGGATGGCTACATCAAGTGGTATCTGGATCCCGCCAGGAAGAGGGCGCGCCCATACTATGGTGTCTACGGGAGCACGTCCGATATCACTACCAACGCGCAGCTCTACCCCCATCCATTACTCTCCAGTTGCAAGCTCTACTCGGACCCATTCGGGTACAATGCGGTCACCACCTTCTACGTGAATGGCTACTGTGAGGCTAACAATCCCACGCCTCTCTCCAACAGCACTCCGGTCAGCTACCTGACCGCCAACACGGACTACAAGAGCTACTACACCCTCACCGTGCCCGCGGGAGTGAGCAAGCTGACCTTCGAGACGAGCGGTGGAACGGGTGACGTGGATCTCTACGTCAAGTCCGGTTCGGCACCGACCTTGCGCTCCTACGACTGCCGGCCCTACCTGAGCAGCAACAATGAGGTCTGCACCATCAACAACCCGAGCCCGGGCACCTGGTACGTAATGCTCCACGCCTGGACCAGCTACAGCAATGTCAGTCTGGTGGGGCGTTACTGAGAGGCCTCGAACTCGAAGGTGCGGCATTCCACGAGCCCGCCCATGGGCTCGTGGAATGCCGTCGTGAAACAGGCAGGGTTCGCGTACCTCGTGCTCAGGGGCCGAACAGGATGTCGTGCCCTTCGGCCGATCGCCAGGAGCAGGCGTGACCGTGGTCGCAGTTGGGGATCTCGATGTGCCGTGCGCTGTGGAACAGGCAGTAGAGGCCCGCGTAGCCCAGGGAGGTGCATACGTTGCCGATGTGCGTGCGGTGGTTGTTCCAGCGCTCCCAGCGGTTGAGGCCCTGGGCGTTGCTGCTGCAACCCCCGTTGAGGCTCGTATCGTTCTCGCCGACGGTCCAGAAGATGTCCCGGCTGGTGGCGTTGC
>QKJM01000831.1 GCA_003249315.1 Archangium sp. | reverse complement strand
CTGGTGCGCCTGCCAGGCATGAGCGTGCCGCTGCAGACCGTGGGCGAGCTGGCCATCGACTGGCGTGAGGAGGAGGGCGGGCAGGGTGGAGAAGAGGCCCCGTCCTTCGCGCTGGACAAGGGCCCCCTGCTGCACTGCCGCCTGCGGCGCCTGGCTGCCGAGCACCACGAGCTGTCGCTGGCGCTGCCGGCCATGCTGATGGACACCTTCGCGCTGCGCGATCTGGTGGCGGAGGTGGGTCGGGCCTACGCCGGCGAGGACGGCGGGGAGCCGGGGCTGCAGTACATCGACTATGCCGACTGGCAGCGGGAGTTCCTGGCCGGTGAGGAGAAGGCCGAGTCCGCGGCGTACTGGCGGCGGCTGGCCGAGCTGGCGCCGGAGGCCACGGTGCTGCCCTTCGAGCGCAAGGGACAGTGGGAGTCGGAGCGCCTGACGGGAGTGGAGGCGGTGCTGGAGGCTCCCGAGGGGCTTCGCGCGCTGGCTCGGAGCACCGGCGTGGATGAGGCCACCCTGCTGCATGCCACCTTCCAGGTGCTGCTCTGGCGCCTGGGCGGGCGTAGCCCGGTGGTGTCCTACCGGCGCTACGAGGGCCGGGCCTATGAGCAGCTCGCCTCCGCGCTGGGCACCTTCGCCCGCTCTCTGCCGGTGGTGACCTCGCTGCCCGAGGACTACCGCCTGGCGGACCTGCTCGAGCCGCTCCGCCGCGACAACGAGGCCCACCAGGGCCATGCGCTCGCCTTCGATGCCGAGGCCAGCCCCACCCTGGCGGCCTCCACCTCCCGGCCTCCCTGTGTCTTCAGCTTCGTCTCCTGGCCCCAGGCCCGGTATGGCGAGCTGGCCGTGCGCCTGGTTCGCCTCGAATCCCACGAGGACATCTTCGCGCTGCAGCTCTCCGCCGCCGACTCCGGTCAGGACATCGCGCTGCGCCTGGAGTTCTCCGCGGAGCGCTTCGCCGAGGCGGACATGCGCCGTCTCCTCGACCTGTACCGCTACCTGCTGGCGGACCTCGTCGGTCGCCCCGAGGTGCCGCTCGCCCGGCTGGATTTGCTCGATGAGCAGGCGCGCCACCGCCTCCTCCAGGAATGGAACGCCACGGCGCTCCCCTCGGAGAGCACGCGGTGCGTGCATGAGCTCTTCGCCGACATGGCCGCCGCCTGGCCCGACCTTCCCGCGGTGGTCTGCGAGGACGTGCGGCTGAGCTTCGCCGAGTGCAACCGCAGGGCGAACCAGCTCGCCTGGCACCTGCGCTCGCTCGGGGTGGGCATGGATGACGTCGTCGGGTTGTTCTTCCCGCGCTCGGCCGACGCCATCGTGGCCCTGCTCGGCATCCTCAAGGCTGGCGCCGCCTACGTGCCGCTGGACGTGGAGCTGCCGGCGAAGCGCCTGGGCTTCCTCCTGGCCGACACGAGCGCCAGGGCGGTCGTCACTCTCGGGAGCCTCACCCAGACGCTGGAGGGCTTCTCCGGGAGCGTCATCCGCCTCGACGAGGATCGGGAGGTGCTGGCGGCCCAGCGCGAGGACGATCCCATCGGCATGGCCGATCCCGAGAGCCTCGCCTACATCCTCTTCACCTCGGGCTCCAGCGGCCAGCCCAAGGGCGCGATGATCCGCCACCGCTCGCTGGCCAACCTCGCCGTGGCCCTCGATGCGTCCATCTACCGCGAGCGCGGCCCCCGGCTGGCCATCGGCCTCAACGCCTCGCTGGCGTTCGATGCCTCCGTCAAACAGGTCATCCAGCTCTCGCTCGGCCACACGCTGCACGTGCTCACCGACAGCACCCGGCTGGATGGAAAGGCGCTGCTGGCCTACCTGGAGAAGCACCCGCTGGATGGGTTGGATCTCACGCCCACGCAGCTCAAGCTGCTGCTGGAGAACGACGCCTCGGTGACGGTGGCGCGTCTGCCCATGCTGACGCTCGGTGGCGAGGCGCTCGACACGGGGCTGTGGAAGCGCCTGGCGGAGGAGGGCGGCAAGGGGGCCTTCAACCTGTACGGGCCCACCGAATGCACGGTGGACACCACGGTCTGCCCCGTCACCGCCGCCTGGCAGGACGAGCCCAACATCGGCCGGCCGCTGGCCAACGTCCGCGTCTACGTGCTCGATAGATGGATGCAGCCGGTGCCGGTGGGCGTGCCGGGAGAGCTCTACATCGGAGGCGAGGGCGTGGCTCGTGGCTACCGCGGGCGGCCCGGCCTCACGGCGGAGCGCTTCCTGCCGGATCCGTTCAGCGAGCGCCCGGGCGCGCGCATGTACCGCAGCGGCGACATGGTGCGCTACACCGAGGACGGTCGGCTCCTCTTCCTGGGGCGCGTCGACTTCCAGGTGAAGGTGCGCGGGGTGCGCATCGAGCTGGAGGAGATCGAGCAGAACCTGCTGCAGCACCCGTCGGTGAAGCAGGCGGCCGTGGCGGTGCGCGAGGACACGCCGGGCGACGTGAGGCTGGTGGCGTACGTGGTGCCTCGGCGCCGCAACGCTCCCCGCATCGAGGGACATACCCGCTACCCGCTCCCCAACGGGCTGGCCGTCGTCCACCAGAACAAGAACGAGACGGACTACCTCTACCGCGAGCTGTTCCTGGAGCGCGTCTACGTGCGTCACGGCGTCCGCCTGCCGGCGCGGGGCGTCATCTTCGACGTGGGGGCGAACATCGGCATGTTCTCCCTCTTCGCCAGCCTCCTCGCTCCGGAGTGCCGCATCTACGCCTTCGAGCCGCTGCCTCCGCTGTACCAGACGCTCGGGCTCAACCGCGAACTCTACGGTGGCGAGGTGAGGACGTTCGACTACGGCCTCTCCAGCCAGGAGCAGAGCACCGCCTTCACCTTCTATAGCCGCTACACGATGATGTCGGGTCGCAGCGAGTACGCCAGCGCCTCCGACGAGGTGGCGGTCATCAAGACCTTCCTGGAGAACCAGCGCTCCAGCGGCGATGCGGGAGCCGAGGAGCTGCTGCGCAACGCCGACGAGCTGCTCGAGGGCCGCTTCGCCGAGGAGCGCCACGAGGTGCGCTTGCGCCGGCTCTCCGACGTCATCCGCGAGGAGGGAGTGGAGCGGATCGACCTGCTGAAGATCGACGTGCAGCGGGCGGAGCTGGACGTGCTGCGCGGCATCGACGACGAGCACTGGGAGCGGATCCTCCAGGTGGTGATGGAGGTCCATGACGGCAAGGGCCAGGCGAGCGAGGGTCGCGTGCAGCAGCTTCGGGAGCTGCTATCGGCCCGGGGCTTCCGCGTGGAGGTGGATCAGGACTCGCTGTTGCAAGGGACGGATCGCCACAACCTGTTCGCGTGGCGAGAGGATCGGCCGGTGGAGCCGGTGGCGGAGGAGGCCGCGCGTGATGCCCGAAGCATCTCGGCCGTGCTGACGACGGAGGAGGTGCGAGGCTTCCTCAAGCAGTCGCTGCCGGACTTCATGCTGCCGCGCAGTGTGGTGCTGATGGACGAGCTGCCGCTCACGCTCACCGGCAAGGTGAACCGGCAGGCGCTGCCCGCGCCGGAGAAGCTGGCCGCCGAGAGCCGCTCCGGCTACGTCGAGCCGCGCAACGAGCTGGAGCGCAAGCTCTCCGCCATCTGGGCCGAGGTGCTGAAGGTGGAGCGCGTGGGCATCCACGACCACTTCTTCGAGCTGGGTGGACACTCGCTGCTGCTGGTGCAGGTGCATAACCGGTTGCACAAGGTGGTGGACCGGAAGCTGTCCATGCTGGATCTGTTCCGACATCCCACGGTGGCCTCGCTCGTGGGCTTCCTCCAGTCGGCGGTGCAGGAGCAGAAGGAGGAGGAGGACGTGGACGAGGCGGCCCGACGCCGCAACGAAGCGATGAAGCGTCAGCGGGCGCGTAGGAAGTCGAGGGGTGACGTATGAGCAGCGTGGAGCAGGAAGAGGAGCTCGAAGGAGTCGCCATCATCGGCATGGCCGGCCGCTTTCCTGGCGCCGGAGATGTGGACGCGTTCTGGCGCAACCTCAGCGGCGGGGTCGAGTCGATCCGCTTCTACACGGACGAGGAGCTGCTGGCCGCGGGCGTGTCTCCCGCGCAGCTCGCGGATCCCTCCTACGTGAAGGCCAACGCCGCCCTGGACGGGGTGGAGCTGTTCGACGCCGCCTTCTTCGGCATCAACCCCGCGGTGGCGCAGATCACCGATCCGCAGCAGCGAATCTTCCTGGAGACGGCGTGGCACGCGCTCGAGCACGCGGGCTATGACGCGGAGCGCTTCTCTCAGGACATCGGCGTCTTCGCGGGGTTGAGCATCAACACCTACCTGCTGGAGAACCTGGCCACCCACCGGGAGCTGATCGAGTCCCATGGTCTCCTGCAGGCGGCCATGGCCAACCGGGGAGACCACCTGGCCACGCTGACGGCCTACAAGCTCAACCTCCGAGGCCCGGCATGCACGGTGCAGAGCACCTGCTCCACCGCGCTGTCCGCGGTGCATCTGGCCTGTCAGTCGCTGCTTGCCTGTCAGACGGACATGGTGCTCGCCGGTGGCGTCTCGGTGCGCGTGCCTCAGACGGCGGGCTATCTCTTCCAGGAGGGGGGGGTGAACTCGCCGGACGGGCACTGCCGTCCCTTCGACGCGAGCGCGCGTGGCACCGTCTTCGGCAGCGGCGTGGGCGTGGTGGTGCTCAAGCGTCTGGAGGATGCCATCGCCGACGGAGACACCATTCACGCGGTCATCCGCGGCTCGGCGTCCAACAATGACGGCTCGGACAAGATTGGCTACACCGCCCCGTCCTCGGAGGGGCAGCGCCGCGTCATCAGCATGGCCCAGGCCGTGGCGGGCGTGCATCCGGAGACCATCGGCTATGTCGAATGCCACGGCACGGGCACGGTGCTCGGGGATCCGATCGAATTCGAGGCGCTGACGAAGGCCTTCGGAACCAAGGCGCGCCGCAAGCAGTTCTGCGCGCTCGGCTCGGTGAAGAGCAACATCGGCCACCTGGACACGGCGGCGGGTGTGGCCGGTCTGCTCAAGGCGGTGTTGAGCCTCAAGCATCGGCAGCTCCCCGCCACGCTCCACTACGAGAAGCCCAACCCGCAGATCGACTTCGTCGACAGCCCCTTCTACGTCAACGCCGAGCTGCGGGATTGGCCCGCGCCCGAGGGGCACCCGCGCCGCGCGGGGGTGAGCTCCTTCGGCATCGGTGGCACCAACGTGCATATGGTGTTGGAGGAGGCACCCGAGGTGAAGCCGACGCCCTCGCGCGAGGGCTGGCACGCGCTGGTGCTCTCTGCTCGCACCGCGACCGCGCTGGAGGCCCGGACGGATCAGCTCCGCGAATACCTGTCCGCCCACCCTGCGCTGGATGTGGGGGACGTGGCGTACACGCTGCAGGTGGGGCGCAAGGCCTTCGAGCATCGACGCGTGATGCTGGCCCGGTCGCTGCCGGACGCCGTGGAGGTGCTGACGCGCCTGCAGCCCGAGCGCGCCTTCACCGCGCAGCGCGACAACCAGGCGCCAGCCGTGGCCTTCCTCTTCCCCGGAGTGGGCAGCCAGCACCCCGGCATGGCGCGCGAGCTGTGCGAGAAGCTGCCACCCTTCCGGGAGCACCTGGAGGGCTGCGTGCGCAAGCTCGAGGCCGCATCGGGCCTGGAGCTGCGCTCCGTCCTGCAGCCTTCGCCCGGCCAGGAGCAGCGCGCGCTCGAGTCGCTCGCGCGCACGCACGTCGCCGAGCCCGCGCTCTTCGCAGTGGAGTACGCCCTGGCTCGCACCTGGATGGACTGGGGCGTGCGTCCCCAGGCCCTGATGGGGGAGGGCATCGGCGAGTACGTGGCAGCCTGCGTGGCCGGCGTCGTCTCCCTGGAGGACGCGGTGACCATGGTGGCCGCGCGCAGCCGCCTGCTGAGCCGCCTGTCCGAGGGCGCGATGACGGTGGTGATGCTGCCCGAGGCAGAGCTGCGGGACCTGTCGTCCTCCCGGGGCCTCTCGCTGGCCATGGTGGGTCGCGCCTCGCTGTGCGGTGTCTCCGGGCCTCGGGCCGCCCTCGAGGAGCTGGAGCAGGAGCTCACCCGGCGCGGCGTCTCCTGGCGCCGCCTGGCGGGAGATCGGGCGCTCCAGTCGCCCGAGATGGAGGCGGTGGGCGCCGAGCTGGCCGCCGCCCTGCAGCGTGTGTCCTTCCGCGCCCCGGAGATCGCCTGCCTTTCCAGCGCGACAGGGACGTGGGTCCGCGAGGGTGAGCTCTCGGAGCCGAGGTACTGGGCCGAGCAGCTCCGGCGCACCCTGCACCCGTCCACCAGTCTCGGCACGTTGCTCGAGGAGCCCCAGCGGCTGCTGCTGGAGGTGGGGCCGGGCCGCGGCCTGATGAACATGGCCCGGCTGCATCCGTCCCGTGCGCCCCAGCACGTGGTGCTCGCGTCGCTGTCGCAGGGGCAGGAGGGTGGTGAGCCCTCGGAGCTGCGCGCGATGATGACCGTGCTCGGCCGCCTGTGGATCCACGGCGTGCAGGTGGATTGGACGCGCTACCACGCCGGTGGACGCCGAGCCCGCATCCCGTTGCCTCAGTACCCCTTCGAGCGCAAGCGGTTGTGGCTCGAGCCCGAGCGCAAGTCCCAGTCGGAGCAGCCGCTGCCGCCTCGCCGGGTGGACGTGGCCGACTGGTTCTACGTACCGTCGTGGAAGCGCACGGCGCCGCCGGCCAGGGTGTCCGCCTCGGGGTCCCAGGAGGTGGTGCTGTTCTTCGCTGACCGCTTCGGTCTGGGCTCGCTGGTGGCCGATCGGCTCGAGCAGCTCGGCCACACGGTCATCCGCGTCGGGCGGGATGCGCACGGCCTCGCGCCCGCCCAGGGCGGGTACGTACTGGATCCTCGGCGGGCCGAGGACTACCGGACGCTCCTCAAGGGGCTGGAGAGCGAGGGCCGCTACCCCACGCGGATCGTCCACATGTGGGGCGTGGAGCCGCACCGCGTTCCCGGCTCCCGGTTGGAGGGACTGGAGCGCATCTCCGAGCTCGGGTTCCGGAGCCTCACCTGCCTCGCGCAGGCCCTGGGTGCCTGTCGCCCGGATGCGCCCGTGGCGCTCGACGTGGTGTCCAGTCAGCTCTTCCAGGTCATCGGTGACGAGGTGCTCTGCCCCGAGAAGGCCACGCTCCTCGGGCCGGCGCTGGTCATCGGCCAGGAGTACCCCCAGGTGCGCAGCCGGGTGATCGACGTCTCGTTGCCGGCTCCCGGGAGCCCGCAGGAGACGGAGCTCGGGCTCCGGCTGTGTGAGGAGTTGCTGGGCGGAGCGCGGGAGCAGGTGGTGGCCTGGCGCGGTCGGCACCGGTGGGCGAGGACGCACGAGCCGGTGCGTCTGGAGTCCTCGGACACGGCGTCGCTGCGCCCGGGTGGCGGGGATCTCGTCACGGGCGGCTTCGGCGGCATGGGACTGGTGCTTGCCGAGCACCTGGCTCGTACGGTGCAACAGGTCCGCCTGGTGCTGGTGGGTCGTACGCCGCTGCCCGAGCGCTCGCGGTGGGATGGGCTGCTCTCCTCGGGGGATACTTCCGCCACGGAGCGGACTGTCCGGAAGATCCGCGAGCTGGAGCGGATCGGGGCACAGGTGATGGTGGCGTCCGCGGACGTGACCGACTCCGTGCGCATGGGCGAGGTGCTGGTCGAGACGCGCGCTCGCTTCGGGGCGCTGCATGGCGTCATCCACGCGGCCGGCGTACCGGCGGGTGGCGTGCTCCAACTGAAGACGGACGAGGCGGCCGAGCGGGTGTTGGCGCCCAAGGTTCGCGGCACGCTCGTGCTGGACGAGCTGCTGGCCCATGAGCGGTTGGACTTTGTCGTCCTCTGCTCATCGCGCACCGCCGTGCTGGGAGGCTTCGGCCAGGCCGACTACGTGGCCGCCAATGCCTTCCTGGACGCCTTCGCCCACTACAAGGGCCAGACGTCCTCCACGCCCACGGTGTCCATCGACTGGTGCTCGTGGCGCGAGGTGGGAATGCTGGCCAGCGCCGCGCGGCAGGCGACGGCGCCCCAGGCCTCCGCGAAGGCTCCGCCGCCCGCTTCCGTCGTCGAGGAGGTGGGCCACCCGCTGGTGGCGCGCCGGATCGCCTCTCCTCCTGGTCGCGAGTTCTTCGAGACGGTCCTGCGCGTGGAGACGCACTGGGTGCTGGCGGACCACCGCATCCTCGGTAATCCCGTCATCGCCGGTACCACGTACCTGGAGATGGTGCGGGCGGCGCTCGCCCGGCGCATGCAGGGCATGCATCTGGAGTTGTCCGATATCTACTTCCTCACGCCCCTGACGGTCCGTATCGGTGAGCAGCGCACGGTCCGCCTGGAGCTGGAGGAGACGCCGGAGGGGTTCTCCTTCCAGGTCGGCAGCCGCGCCGGTGACGCGGATCCCTCTCCGTTGACGCATGTGATGGGCAAGGCCCGGCTGCTGCCCGCCACGCCGGAGCGCCACGAGGAGCTCGAGTCGTTGAGGGCCCGCTGCCCGAAGATGAAGCAGTTCACAGACGAGGACGCCCGGGACGAGGATCACGGCCCGCGCTGGCAGTGCGTCCGGCAGGTTCGCTGGGGCGAGCAGGAGATCCTGGCGACCATGGAGCTGCCCGTCGAGTTCGCCTCGGATCTGGAGACCATGAAGCTGCACCCCTCCATGCTGGACAAGTCCATCGGCACGGGGCGCGACTTCATCCTCGGCGAAGTGCCGTTCATGCCGTACTCGTACAAGCGGCTCGTCTTCCGCAACCCGCTCGCGCGCCGCATCTTCGTCCACACCCGCTCGCGCGGCGTCGCGTCCAACCTCAGCGAGACGCCTTCTTTCGATCTCGTCCTCATGGACGAGAAGGGGCGGGCGCTGGTGGAGATCGAGGAGTTCTCCCTCAAGCGCGTCAATGACGTGGGCGCGGTCTACAAGACCCTGGCTAGCAGGCGCGTGGAGGGCTCGGCGGCGTCGGCGGAGGGCGCTCGCGGAGGAGGGGAGAACGTCTATCAGCAGATCCTCCGGCAGGAGGCCATCTCGCCCGAGGAGGGCGTGGAGGTCTTCCGGCGCGTGCTCGGCAGCAGCGGAATGCCGCAGCTCGTGGTCTCTACCCGTGACGTGGAGGCGCTGCTGGCCCGTGGAATGGTGCATACCGCACCGGCCAAGGTGGAGGAGATCGAGGACACCCGGGTGAGGCCCGCGCGCGCGGTACGGCCGCGACCGGAGATGGCCACTTCCTACGTCGCGCCGGAGACCTCGCTGCAGGAGTCGCTGGCGGGGATCGTCTCCGCGGAGCTCGGCCTGGAGAGCGTGGGCATCCAGGACAACTTCTTCGATCTGGGAGGTGATTCGGTGGTGGCGATCCAGATCGTCTCCCGGATCAAGAAGCAGCTCGGGAAGGAGCTCGCGGTGGTCCAGCTCTTCGAGGCGCCTACCATCCAGGCGCTCTCCGCGCTCCTGGGCGACCAGCAGCCGGTCTCCACGACGGGGCCAGCGGGGGCCTCGGGCGATAGTCTGGACCGGGGTGCCCGCCGCCGGGCTCGGGCGCTCGCGCGCAAGCAGGGAGGCTGAGAGACCGTGAATCTTCGCTCCGAAGAAGTCCCGCGTCCCGTCCTCGAGGTCATCGCCCGCCTGCGCGAGCTGGGGCATGCCGCCTACTTGGTCGGCGGCTGCGTGCGCGATCTGCTCCGCGGTGTCCACCCCAAGGACTTCGATCTCGCCACCAGCGCGCTCCCCCAGGACGTCCAGCGCGCCTTCCGCAAGGTCATCCCCACCGGCATCCAGCACGGCACCGTCACCGTCCTCCAGGGCGGCAGTCACGTCGAGGTCACCACCTTCCGCAGCGAGAGCGAGTACCTCGACGGCCGCCGCCCCTCCGCCGTCACCTTCGAGCAGGACATCGTCAAGGATCTCTCCCGCCGCGACTTCACCATCAACGCCATGGCGTGGGATCCCACCAGCGGCGAACTCGTCGATCCCTTCGGTGGCCAGCACGATCTGCGCGTCCGCCTCGTTCGCTGCGTCGGCTCGGCCACCGAGCGCTTCTCCGAGGACGGGCTCCGCCCCCTCCGCGCCGTGCGATTCGCCGCCGTCCTCGACTTCTCCCTCGATCCCGCCACCCAGGACGCCATCCCTCCCACGCTCCCCATCTTCCGGAAGGTGGCCCACGAGCGCGTCCGCGAGGAGTTCGTCAAGCTCCTCCTCTCCTCCCGCGCCTCCTTCGGACTCCAGCTCCTCTCCGAGACGGGTCTGCTCGACGTGTTCCTCCC
>QKJM01000206.1 GCA_003249315.1 Archangium sp. | reverse complement strand
TTGGACAACAGTTGGTTCGCTATTCGTGACCGGCCGCCACCACTTCTCGCGTAAAGAGGACGCCGTGAACCTTGAGCGCTGTGATCTCGTGAAGGAAGAGCATTCCGAGCACCTTCTGTTCCGCTTTGACGGGCTGAGTCTGAAGACGGACCGCTTCAACCGCACGGAGCCAGACAGCGTCATCGGCCTGGGCCGCGGCAGCGGACCCCATCTGCTGATGAACCACCTGCGCAACCACCCGGAACTCGTCCAGGGGAGGCGGGTGCTGGAGGCGTTCGCTGGCGCGGGGCCGCTCGGACTCGCCGCGCTCCGCTACGGTGCGCGAGAGGTGGAGTTCGTCGATATCAATCCGCGCGCCATCGACTTCATCTCGGAGAACATCCAGGCAAGTGGTCTGCCGCGCGAGCGCTGTCTCCTGCATGCGCGGGGTCTCGAGTCCTACGCGCCCGAGCAGGCCTTCGACCTCGTGCTGGCCAATCCGCCGTTCATCCCCACGCCGCCGAGCGTGACCGCGCCCATCAACTCCGACGGGGGTCCCGATGGGAACTCCTTCGCCGAGATGTTCGTGAAGCGCCTGCCGGCGCTCCTCGTGCCCACTGGAGATGTCTTCGTCTATGCCCTCCAGTTCGAGCGGCAGGGGCGGCCCTTGATCGAGCGTGCGTTCCTGGACCACCTTCCGGAGCGCCCCGTCAGCGGAACGCGAATGCTGGAGCGCTCCGTGCGAATCGAGGTCCTGTACGATGAATACCTCTCCAAGGCCCCCCAGAAGGCGGCGGCCATTGACGGGTGGCTCACGGCGATGCGCGCTCGTCATGGCGACGCGCTGAGCCTGAACTGGTACATCTTCCACATTCGTCCGGTTGGCGGCAGTCCGGGTCTCGAGCTGCGTACCTACTCGGGTGATGACTACGGCCCGGGGTTCTTTCCCTGGCGTACCCTCGAGGAGCATGCGCTCGTGCGCAGCACGTTGCTCTCGCTGATTGAGTTCGATGGGAAGGTCTTCTGGTAGGCCCGATGGAGGGGCGGGTTTCGTACGAGACCTGATCCCGCTGCTCACCCCCTTTCAAGGAGTGCCTGCGTGATGCGATCGAATCGGCTGTGGTTGTTGACGACGCTCCTGCTCGTCTCGAGCTTCGTGGGTTGTGATTGCAGCGGAGGCGCGGGCAGCCCCGATGCGGGGGACGCCGGGGAGGATGCGGGCTTCGTGGACGACGGAGGGGACGGGGGCGATGGAGGGGACGGAGGGGGCGAGCTGGCGTGTATCGAGGTGGGCTTCGCCTGCAGCCAGACGCAGGGGGATCCTTGCTGTACGGGCGTGTGCGGAGCGGACGGGCGGTGTCCGGAGCCGATCTCCACGTGCAAGGCCGCGGGTCTGAGCTGCTCCTCGGGTCTCGAGTGCTGCACCAATAGCTGTGTGGGAGGGAGCTGCTCGGCGGAGCAGTGCCGGGATGTGGGAGGAACGTGTCAGTCGGCCGAGGAGTGCTGCACCAAGACGTGTACGGGCGGGCAGTGCGCGGAGACGCCCGGAGGCACCTGCAAGGTGCTCGGCCAGGCCTGTGCCAGCAACGGGGACTGCTGCTCCACCAACTGCCAGGACGGCGTCTGTGCCGAGGCCTACACCTGCCAGTCGACCAATGACGTCTGCCTCCAGGACTCGGACTGCTGCTCCAATGTCTGCTCGAAGAATGATGGTACGGCGGGTCGTTGCGTGGCTCTGCCCGGTAGCTGCATCCAGGACGGCGAGCCGTGCTCCGGTGGCAGCACCTGTTGCTCGCGCACCTGTGTGGACCTGGGCTTCGGCGCCACGGTGTGCCAGCCGGTGGGCGGCTGCACGCTGACCGGCAACTTCTGCTCCGTCAACGACGACTGCTGCGGCGGCGGGGTGAACCCCAACGGGACCGTCACCTGCGACTCGGAGCGCTGTGACAAGGGGCAGGCCTGCAACGGCGTGGGCAACATCTGCGGCGAGGGCAAGCTGCCGGATGGCGGCATCGTGAAGATCAACGCGCCGATGAGCTGCTGTGACGGCCAGAAGGATGTGTGCAAGGTGGACTCCGCGGGCGTGCCGCGCTGCTTTGGCGGGTGCCCCACCGGCACCTGCGGCTCCACCTGTCCCTCGGGCTACACCGGCGTCGAGCCGTGCTGCATCGCGTCCGGCAATACCTGCCAGTTCTCCGACCAGTGCTGCGGGGGGGCTCTCTGCCTCCCGGGTCCGGCTGGTGTACACACCTGCCAGAAGCCGACCTGTGCTCCCGTGGGGGGGCAGTGTACGCCGGGAGGAGGGGAATGCTGCTCGGGCACCGAGTGCCTCTCCACCTCCGAGCTGACGTATGCGTGCCAGCTCCCTGCCGGGGATGGAGGCACCACCTGCAAGGCCAACGGGACGAGCTGCGGGGCCGCCTCGGAGTGCTGCTCCGGTATCTGCAATGGCACCTGTCAGGAGCCGGTGGCCTGTCAGCCGGGAGGCGGCGTCTGCAACTCCAGCGCGGACTGCTGCTCCGGGTTCCAGTGCATCATCCCGGGTGGCTCCACGAGCGGAACCTGCGAGCAGGGCAGTGTCTGCTCCAGCTCGGGTCAGGCCTGCTCGCCGACGGTGCAGTGCTGCACCGGGCTGTCCTGCCGCACCTCCGCTGGCTCGCTCTGTGATGGCACCACCGCTTGCACCTGCCGGGTGATCATCAACTAGTCTCGTGGTGAGAAGCCCTCCGCGGGGACTCGCGCCTCGCGGAGGGCTTCTTTTTCGGACTCAGCTCTTGTCGGTCAGCTTGTTCATGGCGCGCTTCGCCTTCGCGATCGACTTCCAGCGAGACTTGGTGTTGGTGCCCTTCTCGCTTCGGAGGCGGGTCGACGCCAGCTCCGCTTCGAGCCGATGCCGGCTCTCGACGCGCTCCTCGTCCAGGTCACCCCGGTTCACGGCCTCCAGTACCGCGCAGCCCGGCTCGTGCGTGTGGGTGCAGTCGCGGAACCGGCAGGACTCCGACCACTGCTCGATCTCCGGGAAGGCCCGGTCCAGATCCGCCTCCCACAGCCCGAGCTCTCGCATTCCCGGCGTGTCGATCAGGATCGTCCCCGAGGGCGAGAGGAGGAGTTCGCGCCGCGTGGTCGTGTGCTTGCCCCGGCCATCGGATGCGCGGATCTCTCCGGTCTCGAGCCGCTCGTCGCCGAGCAGCCGGTTGATCAGCGAGGACTTGCCGACCCCCGACGAGCCGGTGAAGGCCACCGTCTCGCGTGGGTGCAGCAGCTCCTCGAGGGCACGCAACCCCTCCGCCTCGACCGTGCTGGTGAAGACGAAGGGTGTATCGGACGCGACGCGCGCGAGCTGTCGGGTGAGTTGCGAGCGGTCGCGGGCGAGGTCCGCCTTGTTCACCACGATGATTGGCTCGGCGCCGCCCGCGCGTACCGCCGCGAGGTAGCGTTCGAGCCGGCGCGGGTTGAAGTCGTCGACCGCGTCGGTCACGACGAGGATGCGATCGACGTTCGCCGCCACGAGCTGAGGCCTCGTTTCCCGGCCGGCGGCGCGGCGGAGGAAGGAGGAGCGTCGTGGCAGGGTGTGCTCGATGAAGAGGTGCTCTCCCAGTCGACGGCAGAGGACCCAGTCGCCGACGGTGGGCGGCTCGAGGTGTGGCTCGCGCATGCGGGCCGTAGTGGGGGCCTCGAGCCCCAGGACGAGGAAGCTCCCTCGCTCCACCGCACCGATGCGGCCAGGAAGGAGCGTGGGGTTCGAGAAGGAGACGAGCTGATCTTGATGGGACGTGTCCCATCCGAGTGATTGAAGGTTGAACAACGGAGACTCCTGCGGTGCGGCGGAGTGCGCGCACACGAGTGGCGTTCGGGTCGAGGCCCGTTCGGCCGCGGGAGTCTCGAGCGTCAGCTACGCCCGGGCAGCGCGAACAAGGGCCGAGGAACGAATGCAGGAGCTGGGCACAAGGGGCTGCATCTTCGCCTCCACGGTGAGGAGTGACGAGGGCAGGATCGCCACTCGCTCGGTGGGTGTCAAGGTCACCCCGTGGGGAGTCAGCCGGCCATGCCCTCGTGGCGTTGGAGCGGGCTGGCTTCGACGGGGATGCTCACTGGCTCGGGTGCGGCGGGCCACTCCGCGTCCGTGGGCAGCCGGCCCAGCACCTTGCGCAGCAGGCTCGGGGCGAGGAAGGCCGTGGGCGGCTTCACCATGTGCATCACCTGCATGAAGGTCTTCAGCGCCTGCTCGTCGCAGGTGGCCACCCGCATGAACCGGTCCATGTACCACTTCATCAGGCCCATGATCCGCGAGCGCTCGCCTTCCACCTGGGGGATGAGCAGATCCTCGGAGGTGGACATGTACCAGGGCCCCAGGATGGAGAGGGCCACGCGCTGTCGGTAGCGCCTGGCCAGGTCTCCAAGGCCCCCGCGCAGGCTCGCGTCGAGCACCTCCGCCTGGAGCGCGGCGGTGGTGATGCCCTGGCCGTAGATGGGGTTGAACGAGCAGAGCGCATCACCCACCACCGCGAGACCCTCGGGGAAGCGAGGCATGCGCTCATAGTGGCGCCACTGACTGTGGGGAAAGCGGTAGGGCAGGGGGGGACCGAGTGGCTCCGCGTTGCGGATGGCTTCGTAGACGTGCGGCTCGTGCAGGTTGCGCGCATACTCGAGGAAGCCTGCCTCGTCCGCGGGGGGATAGTCCTTCAGCCACCCGCCGAGCATCACCAGCCAGCGGTCTCCCTCGACGGGCACCACCACCCCGGCTCGCCGCTTCTCCGGGAGGTGGGCGGAGACGAAGAGCATCTTCCATCCCGGCTCGAAGCCGGCCGGCTTCCGGTACTCCCGGGTGGCCCACGGTGACGCGCTCGAAGTGTCGGGCGAGCACTCCCGTGGTGAGGAGGCCGGCCATGCTGGCGCCGGTGACGATGGCGTGTCTGCCGATGGGACGGGACGGCGTGGACTGCGGGCTCATTGTGAGACTCCTGGGTTCCTGCTTCTGGCGGCCCGGAACGTAGGGCGATACGGAGCGAAGACAAGCCTGCTCCGCTGCTGGCGTGGCTGTCCGAAAGTGAACAAGGTGTATTACCCGGTTTTGTTGATTTGCTTGCTTAGGGTGAGGTAACCTCGGTCGAACCATGGTGTTCGACTCGTCCAAGATGGCTCCCCTGCTGGATAAGCAGCATCTGGCGCGGTTGCGGCAACTCCACCAGGACTGCGAGGAGGATGTGCGGTTGCTGGCGAGGCTGGCGGGCAGCTTCCTGGCCCGGGTCGCCGCGCAGCTCGGGGGGATGAGGGCGCTGCTGGCCGAGGGCAGGGTGGACTCGCTGGCGCACGAGGCGCATGCGGTGGCGGGGAGCAGCGGGATGTTCGGGATGCCGCGGGTGCGCCAGCGCTTCCTGGCGCTGGAGAACGCGGTGCGGGCAGGGGAGCTGGAGGGCGCCGAGTCGCTGCTCGCCGAGGCGGTGCGGGAGTTCGAATTGGCGCGGCCCGAGTTGATGGCCGAGTTCGACCTGTCATAGGAGAAGGTCCGAGAGGGGAGGTGCCCCATGGCACGTGAATCGGATCTTCGGGACTACAACCGCGAGGCGTGGAACCGGCAGGTGGCGAAGAGCGATCGGTGGACGGTGCCGGTGGGCCCCGAGGTGATCGCCGCGGCACGTAGGGGCGAGTGGAGCGTGGTGCTCACCCCTCGCAAGCCGGTGCCGCGGGAGTGGTTCGGGGAACTGGCGGGCAAGGACGTGCTGGGCCTGGCCAGCGCGGGTGGGCAGCAGGGTCCGGTGCTCGCCGCCGCGGGGGCGCGCGTCACGGTGTTCGACAACTCCCCGGCCCAGCTCGGGCAGGATCGCCTGGTGGCGGAGCGCGAGGGACTGGAGCTCCGTCTCGTGGAGGGGGACATGCGCGACCTCTCCACCTTCGCGGACGCCAGCTTCGATCTCATCTTCCACCCCTGCTCCAACTGCTTCGTGGATGAGCTCCGGCCCGTGTGGCGGGAGGCCTTCCGGGTGCTGCGGCCGGGTGGGGCGCTGCTCTCGGGGTTCAGCAATCCCGTCATCTTCCTGTTCGATCCGGACCTGGAGAAGCAGGGGGTGATGCAGCTCAAGTACCGGATGCCTTACTCGGACCTCACCAGCCTCACGGACGAGGAGCGCCGCCGGTATACCGATCAGGGCGAGCCCCTGTGCGTCGCGCACTCTCTGGAGGACCAGATTGGCGGGCAGCTCGAGGCCGGGTTCCTCCTGGCGGGCTTCTTCGAGGACAAGCACGAGGAGGGAGACACCCTGTCCGAGTACCTGTCGGGATTCTGCGCCACCCGGGCGGTGAAGCCGGGGTAGCCCCCTCTCGGGGTCTCCTCGCCTGGGGCGGAGCGGCCGGACTCTTCAGCTCTGTCAGAAGTTTCCAGCATCGAGGAAGGAGGTGGACACCCGACTGCTCCCTCGCTTGCAGGTTGTCACGCCCTCCTGGTCGGTGTGCGGGCACAATGGGCCTCGCATACCCTCCTGAATGGAGAGCCCTTCATGTGGATGAACCTCCACCAACTCGTGCGTCCGGCTCTCGCCGGGCTCCTCCTGTCGCAGGCGGCCTGTACCCCCTCGGAAACAGAGGTTTCGACCTCGCTCGGCGAATTCCGGGATGGCGTCATCACCTTCTACACAGAGGCGGATGGCACCGGGAATTGTAGCTTCGACGCCACCCCGTTCGACATGGATGTCGCGGCCCTCATCAAGAGCGAGTGGAATGGCAGCGCGGCCTGTGGCGCGTGCGTCGAGGTGGAGGCGCCGCAGGGCACGGTGCGGGTGCGGATCGTCGATAGCTGCCCCGACTGCGAGACGCCCGGACATCTGGACCTGAGCCCGAGCGCCTTCGAGAAGGTGGCGCAGCGCTCCGAGGGCCGGGTGCAGGTTCGCTGGCGCTTCGTGTCCTGTCCGGTGTCCGGTCCCATCCGCTACCGCACGAAGGAAGGCAGCAGCCAGTGGTGGACCGCCCTCCAGGTGCTCAACCACCACGTCCCCATCCGCGAGCTGGCGTGGTGGAGGAACGGACAGTGGGTGAAGGTGAAGCGCGAGGACTACAACTACTTCGTCGAGCCCTCGGGCATGGGCGAGGGGCCGATCAGGATCCAGGTCACTTCCTGGGATGGGCAGGTGCTCGAGGATACTCTTCCCAACGTCAACGGAGGGCAGACCTTCGAGGGCCACGCCCAGTTCTCTCCAGTGCCGTGATGAACCATCGCCTTGCTCGAGTGCTCGTGTGTCTCGCCGTCCTCTGGTCGGGGGCCGGACATGCGGAAGGGAGCGGATCGAAGGTCACCTTCGATCCGTCGCTGTTGATCTGCCGGCCGCCGATTCCCGCCTCCGTGTGGCAGTCGCGCCCGGTGCCCGTGCCGGAAGCGCCCCCTCCGCAGCCCGAGCGACCGCGGACCGTGTTGTTGCTCGGGGACAGCCTGATCGCCACCGGCTTCGGTCAGTACCTGGAGGACTCGTTGAACGCGCATCCGCTCATCCGCGGCGCGCGGCGGGCGAAGTCCTCCACGGGGCTTGCTCGTCCCGACTTCTTCGACTGGATGGCGGTTGGCCTGGAGGAGGTGGAGCGCCATCGGCCGGACGTGGTCGTCGTCATCCTCGGTGGCAACGACGGGCAGTCGCTGACGGATGACACGGGCCGGGCGGAGGTCCGCTGGGGTCAGTCTGGCTGGGAGGAGGTCTACCGCCGGCGGACGGAGGCCTTCCTGCGGCTTCTCTCGGCGCCCGGTCGGAGGATCCTCTGGCTCGAGCTGCCGCCCACGAAGCTGAGGAAGTTCGAGCGCAAGCTGAAGCTCATCCGACGCCTCCAGCGCGAGGTGCTCGCGACCCGCGAGGATGCCCGCTACCTCGACACGCACTCCTTCTTCACCGACGCGAAGGGCGGCCTCCTGCTCCAGGCACGGGTCCAGGGCTTCCGCAAGCCCATGAAGCTGAAGCTCGCCGATGGGGTCCACTTCTCGGTCGCCGGCGGTCGTTATTTCGCCAACAAGGTGTTCCCCCATGTGATGGAGCTGCTCGAGCTCCCTCTGGATCCGGATGCGTAGAGGGGTCCCCTTGCGCGAAAATCACGACCGAATTAGTATGGATTTCACGATGACGCGCTTCTTCCCGACCACCGACATCCAGGACCGCTGCTGCTGTCGCGGCTGTTGTCGGGCGTGTATCCGCTGTCAGGCGGGTGCCGGGTCGACGAGGAGCGTGTAGCGACACCTTCTCGAGCTTTTTCCGACTCGCGCGGCCCGCCCTCGAAAGAGGTGTCGGGCCGCTTCCTTTTTCCCCTACGTCGTCTCCGCGTCACACGTCCCCCATGTCCCACTTCTCCCTGACAACCCGTGCCGTGTCTGTCCTGGGTGCTGGGGACGTGTGTGTCTGCTGCTGCTGCTGCTGCTGCTGCTGCTGCTGCTGTGCCTGTCCTTCGGGCGGGTGCCGAGCATCGGGGAGCGCGTAGCAGAGTCCTCTCGAACCCCGAATCGCTCGTGCGGCCCGCCCTCGAAAGAGGCGCGGGCCGTTTCTTTTTCCTCTCATCCAGGTGTGCCCATGTCACAGCCCCATCCCTCATCAAACGCCGTTTCGCCGGAAGAGCTTCGCGTGGTCTCCGAGGAGCTGCGAGCCGCTCCCGCCGAGGTGGTCCTCGCCTGGGCCGAGCGCCGGTTCGGTACACGCGCGGCCATCGCCTCCAGCTTCGGCGTGGAGGACATGGTCCTCATCGATCTCGCCCGGCAGCACGCGCCGAGCCTGCGGCTGTTCACCCTGGATACGGGCCGGCTCCCTCAGGAGACGTACGAGGTGATGGATGTGGTGCGCCGCCGCTACGGAGTGGAGATCGAGACGTTCTTCCCGGAGCGGGAGCGTTTGGAGGAGTTGGAGTCCACCAAGGGGTACTTCTCGTTCAAGCAGAGCATCGAAGAGCGCAAGGCGTGCTGTGGAATCCGCAAGCTGGAGCCGCTGCGGCGCGCCCTGGCGGGGAGGGAGGCCTGGGTGACGGGGCTGCGCCGGGAGCAGTCGATCACCCGCACCGAGGTGGAGGTGGTGGAGCGCGATGACGGGCAGGGTGGGATTCTCAAGCTGAACCCCCTGGCGAGGTGGAGCAGCCGGGAAGTGTGGGAGTACGTCAAGGAGCGAGGCGTCCCCTACAACGCGCTGCACGACCGGGGCTACCCGTCCATCGGCTGCGCGCCCTGCACGCGCGCGGTGAAGCCCTACGAGAGCGAGCGCGCGGGCCGCTGGTGGTGGGAGTCCCCCGACAGCCGCGAGTGCGGGCTGCACGTCCACCGCTGATCCCCTGGCCAAGGAATGGACATGCCCTCCCTCGCTCCCGAACAGATAGCTCTGTTCCTCACCGCCCTGGTCGCGGCGACCGTCAATGGCGCCCTGGGCTACGGCTTCTCCTCCATCACCGTGCCGGTGGCGCTCGGCTTCGTGGCCAACCGGGTCCTCAACCCCGCGCTCGTGTTGCTGGAGGTGGTGCTCAACCTCCTCTCGCTGGCGCTCAACCGCAAGGCGCTGGGGTCGGTCTGGCGGCGCATGCTGCCGCTGGTCGGAGGACTCCTGCCTGGCGTGCTCCTCGGCAGCGTGTTTCTCACGGTGACGGCGGCCGTCACGCTCAAGGCGCTCACCTATGCCGTGCTGCTGCCGCTCATCCTCCTGCAGGTGTCTGGCCTCCGCTGGCCCCTCCGCAACGAGCGGGCCGTGGGTCTTCCCTTCGGCATGGGGCTCGGAGTGCTGTACTCGACCACCACCATTTCGGGCCCGCCGCTCGCGCTGTTCCTCAACAACCAGGGGCTGGCGCAGGACGAGTTCCGCGCGGCCATCGCCCTCATCCGCGTGGCGGAGTCTGGCCTCACCCTGATCGCCTACCTCGCCCTCGGGCTCTATGGCGCGCCCTCTTTCGGCCTCTTCTTCATGCTGCTGCCCGCGGTCGCGCTGGGGCTCCCGCTGGGGCGGTGGTTGCTCGGGCGTGTCAGCAAGGAGCTCTTTGGCCGGATCTGCATGGGGGTGGATGCGGGGCTCGTCAGCGTGGGTCTGGCGGTCACCCTCCACCGGCTCGGCTGGGTGGATCGCTCGGCGGGCTACGCGGTGCTGGCGGCGGTCTCCGGCTTCGTCCTCGGGGCCGCGTGGCAGCGGTTCCGCTTCCGGAAGGCCCAGGTGGTCTCGTCATGAGCACGCACGTGGACTTCCCCATCTGCCTCCGCCCGCGAGGCCGGAGCGTC
>QKJM01000202.1 GCA_003249315.1 Archangium sp. | reverse complement strand
GCCGTCGCTGTCCGGGTCGCAGGCGTCGCCGATACCGTCGCCGTCCTGGTCACCCAGGCTCGCGAGGCAGGGGTCGGTATCGTCCGAGGTGGAGCGGGGATCTCTCTCGCCCGGGTCCACGCGCCCGTTGTGGTTGGTGTCCTCGTCACCATCGCCGAGGCCGCCGCCGTCGGTGTCACGGAGGAGGGGGTTGGTGGTGGTGGACGGGTCGGCATCGGGGATGAAGTTGCCCGCGCTGGTGTCCGTGCCGGGGCCCGGGGTGGTGACACCCATCTCCGTGCCGTCCAGGATGCCGTCGCCGTCGGAGTCCGGATCCAGGGCGTTGGGGAGCCCATCTCCGTCCGTGTCGGCGCTCCAGTTGGGCTCCTGGCTGTCCGGGATGCCGTCGTCGTCCGAGTCCGCGTCGTTCGGATCGAGGCCGTGCGCGATCTCCTCGGCATCCGGCAGGCCGTCATCGTCGCTGTCGATGAGCGGGGTGGTGTCGTCGGTGGCATCGTTGGGGTTGCGCTCGTCGGGGTCCACGCGCCCGTTGTGGTTGGGGTCCTCGGCGCCGTCGGGGATGCCGCCGTCGTCGGTGTCCGGGTCGAGCGGGTCGGTGGTGGTGGACGGGTCGGCATCGGGGATGAAGTTTCCCTTGCTGGTGTTCGTGCCGGGGTCCGGGTCGGTCACACCCATCTCCGTGCCGTCCAGGATGCCGTCGTTGTCGGAGTCCGGATCAAGGGCGTTGGGGAGCCCATCACCGTCGGAGTCGGTTCCCGGGAACGGCTCCTGACCGTCCGGGATGCCGTCGTCGTCCGAGTCCGAGTCGTTCGGGTCGGTGCCGATCTGGATCTCCTCCAGGTTGGAGAGCCCATCGCCATCGGAGTCATCGGCCGCTGGCTGGACGACCACGGTCACGGTGGCCTCGGTGGTGCCGCCCTGTCCGTCGCTGACGGTGTACGTGAACGTGTCCGTGCCGACGAAGTTGTTGGCGGGCACGTAAGTCAGCGTCCCATCGGGGTTGAGGGTGACCGTCCCATGCGTGCCCTGGGTGAAGGAGTCCACCGTGAGGGGGCTTCCATCCACGTCGGAGTCGTTGGCCAGCACGTCGACGGTGATGCCGTTGCCGCCGGCGGTACCGGAGGCGGAGTCATCCTGCGCCTGGGGAGCATCGTTCACGGCGGTAACGGTTAGCGTCACCGTGGCGGTGGAGACCTGCCCGTCGGCGTCCGCCACCTGGTAGGCGTAGCTGTCGGGGCCGTTGTAGTTGGCGTCCGGGGTGTAGGTGATGGTGTTGTCGGCATTCACCACGATGGTGCCATGGCTGGGCTGGGTGCTGATGGTGACGGTGATCGGTGTGTCTTCCAGGCCCGTGTCGTTGGCGAGCACGTTGGTGGTGGTGGACGCATCCTCATCCGTGGTGGCCTCATCGGCCTGGGCGCTCGGGGTGCTGCCGGTCGTGGTGCCCACCGAAACGGAGACGGAGGCGGAGGAGCTCTGCCCGTCGGAGTCCGTCACCTGGTAGGTGTAGCTGTCGGGGCCGTTGTAGTTGGCGTCCGGGGTGTAGGTGATGGTGTTGTCGGCATTCACCACGAGGGTGCCGTGGGTGGGCTGGGTGCTGATGGTGACGGTGAGAGGGCCATCCACCAGATTGGTGTCATTGGCCAGCACATTGGTGGTGGTGGCCGAGTCCTCGTTGGTGGAGACGGAGTCGTCCTGGGCGACCGGGGGACCATCATCCACCGCCGTCACGGACATGGACACCGTGGCGGTATCAGCATGCCCATCCACGTCCGTCACCTGGTAGGTGTAGCTATCCGGGCCGTTGTAGTCGGCGTCCGGGGTGTAGGTGATGGTGTTGTCGGCATTCACCACGACGGTGCCGTGGGCGGGCTGCGTGGCGATCGTCACCGTGATGGGCGTGTCTCTCAGCCCCAGGTCATTGGCGAGCACATCCGTGGTGACAGCGGTGTCCTCGGGCGTCGTCGCAGTGTCGGCAAGGGCGTCAGGGATCCCCGCGGGATCCAACGGCGCCGGCTCGGGCGCCGCGGAGGACAGATCCGGCGGCAGGCTCGTGTAGCACCCGAAGTCCGCATTGAGGGAGTAGTTCTGTGCATTCGTTCCTCCCCAGACGGTGAAGCTCTTGGTGAGGTCGAGCCCGGCCGCGATGAGCACCGACTTGGGAATGACCAGGGTGACGAAGTAGTCGGGATCGCCACTGAAGTTGCTTCCGTCTTCGGTCAGCTTGACGCTGTAGTAGTCCGTTGCCGGCGAGAAGTCGTTGAGCAGATCCGCGGCCACGTCCCTCGCGGGATCCCTCGGGTTGGTCGGATCCTGGACGCTGTTGCGCACCCACTGCACCTTCGTGCCGGCCATGTTGCCGTCGGCCGTGAGCATGTACTCGTAGGTGTTCAGGTTGCCGTCGGTGTCCACCAGCACGTCCCAACTCGAGGGCTGAAGGCCAGCGCCGTTGTTCTTGAGTGGGTTGACGTCGATCCGCATGCGGAAGAAGACGTTGTCGGCGTCCGCGGCCCGGTAGAAGGCGGGGAAGGTGGCGTCGCCCACCATGTCCCGCTCCCGGTTTCCAGTGACGGGGTCTCCCCCGACGTCACCCGCATTCGCCCCCGCGCAGCGGTAGGGGTAGAAGTCCGAGTCGGCTGGAATGGTGATGAGTGACTGCCGGGTCACGCCCGTCGGCGAGGCCGTCTCCGGAGCACTCCCAGGGGAGGGCTGCTCCGAACAGGCCACCAGGCTCCCAGAGAGCAGGGCGGTCGCGGCAGTGGAGAGGAAGAGTCGCTCGAAATACACAGACATGATGCGTTCTCCTGAGAGCTAGTTCTCGCCGCGGGTGGCGGTGTCGCCCGACTGTTCCGGGGCTGCGTTGGGGTCAGCGACGATGTGGAACTCCACCCGCCGGTTCTGCGCCCGTCCTTCCGGCGTGCCGTTGTCCGCCACGGGCCGGTTCGGTCCGAATCCCTCGGGGAGCAGCCGCTGCTCCTCGATGCCGCGCTCCACCAGGTAGCGCACCACGGACTGCGCGCGGCGCTGCGACAGGTCCATGTTCATCTCGAGGCGCCCCTGGCTGTCGGTGTGCCCCTCCACGCGGATGCGGCCGAGCTCCGGGTGGGCCTTGATGACCGTGAGCACTCCATCCAGCAACTCGAAGGAGCGCTGCTGAATGACGTCCTTGGCCGTATCGAAGTGGATGACGCCCTCGAACTCGATGCGGCTGCCGACCAGCTTCACCTTGGCGTTCCGGGCGCAGCCCTTGTTGTCGACCGGGCCGGGGACGTCCGGGCACTCGTCGAGCCGATCCACCACGGTGTCTCCGTCCTTGTCCTTGTCCGGGCAGCCCTCGTTCTCGACCGGGCCCGCCTCCAGGGCGCAGGCATCCTGCGCGTCAGCCAGTCCGTCCTTGTCGTTGTCGTCGTCCGGGCAGCCGTCCGAGTCCTCGAAGCCATCCACGTCCTCGGCCTGCAGCGGGCACGTGTCGCTCGCGTCGGCCACCCCATCCTTGTCGTTGTCGTCGTCCGGGCAGCCGTCCGAGTCCTCGAAGCCGTCCATGTCCTCGGCCTGTCGCGGGCACATGTCCTCCTCGTCGATCATCCCGTCTCCGTCGCTGTCCACGGGCGCGGCGACGGCGGCGACGACGGGGGCGGGGAACTCCAGTACGCCATGCGTCCGGACGCCGGCGAAGAGACGCCAGTCCGGCGTACCCCAGCCACGCGACAGACCCAGTCCGCCACCCAGGAACACCTGCACCGGCTTGGAGACGTCATAGGTCGCCATGCCCCGCATCTCGAGGGCGCTCTCGTCGCGCAGCGCCAGGGGCCTGCCGGCCGCGATGTTGCCGCTGAGCGCCAGCGCCAGCTCCATCGGCAGGCCCGGACCGTCGGGGCCATCCAGCCGGTAGCCGGCGGCCACCTGGGCGGACAGCTCGCTCTGGACCTGGATGTTCAGCAGGGTGTGCGTCCGGCGCAGCGCCGCGCCGAGGTTTCCCGCCACCCGGAGCGCGCCGAAGGAGCGCGAGAGCGCCACCTCGGGCTGGAACCCGAAGCCGTCATCCCCGAGGAAGGCTCCACCGTTGCCCATCGGCACCGTGAAGCCCGCCAGCACGGCCAGGTCCACGCCGTGGTCCTCGGTGTTCAGGAGCTGCGCCTTGGGCACGAGCCGCAGGTTGCCCAGCCCCAGCGAGCTCAGCGCGGGCGGCTCGCCGGTGAGGATCTCCGAACCCAGCCGGCGATCCTGGAAGAGGACGACCGGCAGCTCGAAGCCGATCTGCCCCCACCCCAACAGACCCACGGAGCCCACCACGCTGCTCCCGAGCCGGTTGGACACGAACGAGCCCATCCGCTGACCATCCCCGACGCGGTAGAGGATGAGGGGGTTGGCCGACCATCCCACCCAGGCTCCCACGTCCCAGCTCAGGTGCCGCTGGACACGGCCTCCCTCGACGCTCACCAGTCCGTACCGGTCCGTCGCCAGTCGCATTCGCTCGAGGGGAATGGAGTCGTCCAATGCGACTTGAGCGGAGGCCGGGGGGGTCAACAGCAACCCGCTCAACGCGGGCGCAAGCAGCGATGAAATCAATGAGGGCCACCAGCGGCGGAAGCCTCGAACACGCTCGTCCATTCCATGAATCCCTTCTGCAGGGCACCCTTTGGGAGTGCTCTTCGCTTCCGGGAATGCACTTGCCGGGCCAGGGCTCTTTTGTCTCCAGTTCCAGCCATTGATGAGTGACGTCGGGTGCGAGGGAGGTCCACGCTGACGCGTCGCCGCGTCAGGGGTTGACGCGTCGGGAGCCCGTTTTGACGCGTCCTCGCAGGTGTGTTTCACGGAGGAGGAGGGGGACTCTGCCTGCGAGTGAAATCAAGCACACATCGTGCCGGTGGAGAGGGTTTCTCTGGAAACCCATGCCCGGCGGAGGGGTCCGGGCCCGCGCTGAGCGCCCCATGGACGGGTCTCAGGCCGGGTCGCGGGAATGTGCCGGACTCAACTTTCATGTCCCACGGTCTGGTCGCCCCGGGGTTGGAAGTTGCCAGGCACCAGGACGCCGCGTACGAGGAGGATGAACACAAACGGGAGGTGAAAATGGCTGCACCCTGGCAGGAGCCCGAGCCGCGTCATTTGCGCATCCGCGTGGAGCGGGACGTCACGTGCAGGATGAGGGATGGCTGTGTGCTTTTCTCGGATGTGTATCGCCCGGAGGGAGACGGACCCTGGCCCGTGCTCCTCATGCGACACCCCTACGACAAGACGCAGGCGGAGAACCTCACCTACGCGCACCCCGCCTGGTACGCGCGCCAGGGCTACATGGTGGTCGTCCAGGACACGCGCGGCCGCTGGAAGTCCGAGGGCGAGTGGTACCCCCTCCTCCACGAGGAGCAGGACGGTGTCGACACCGTGCGCTGGGCACGGGGGCTGCCCGGCTCCAACGGCAAGGTGGCCATGTACGGCTTCTCGTACGCGGGCGCCACGCAGTTGCTGAGCGCGGTGCATCGCCCCGAGGGGCTCGCCACCATCCTGCCTGCCTTCACGGGCTCGGACTACTACGACGGGTGGACGTATCGTGGCGGTGCCCTCCACCACTCCTTCACCCAGTCGTGGTCCACCTTCCTCGCCATCGACACCGCGCACCGGATGGGGGACTACGAACTGGAGGGACTCACCGCCGGAGCCCTGGCCAATGCCAAGAGTCTCTACTGGCTGCCCTTCCTCCAGCACCCCGCCCTCTCCCGCGAGGGGCTGGCCCCCTACTACGCGGACTGGCTCCGTCATGAGACCTATGACGACTACTGGAAGCGCTGGTCCATCCGCACGCGCTACGACGCCATCGACGTCCCCGCTCTCCACATCGGAGGCTGGTACGACATCTTCCTGGACGGGACGCTGGAGAACTTCGTCGGGCTGAGGAACGTGGTGCGCGACTCACCCGCGCGTCGCGAGCAGAAGCTCGTCATCGGCCCCTGGTTGCACATGCCCTGGTACCAGCAGGTGGGCGCGGTGGACTTCGGCCCCGATGCGCGCAACGGCCTGGATGCCTTGCAGGTGTTGTGGTTGGACCGGCACATGAAGGGAGAGCACAACCAGCTCGAGGACGAGCCACCGGTGGCCCTCTTCGTCATGGGGGCCAATCGCTGGCGCTTCGAGTCCGAGTGGCCGCTGGCCCGGGCGGTCCCCACGCGCTACTTCCTGCGCTCCAAGGGGCGAGCCAACTCGCTGAACGGGAATGGCCGGCTGGCTCCCGAGGCGCCCGCGGAGGAGCCTCCCGATATCTTCACGTATGACCCGTCCAACCCGGTGCTCAGCGTGGGGGGGCGGAGCTGCTGCATCGAGTCGCTGACGCCCATGGGCGCCTTCGACCAGCGGCCACAGCAGTACCGCAATGACGTGCTCGTCTACACCACCGAGGCGCTGTCCGAGGACACGGAGGTGACGGGGCCGGTGGAGCTGGTGCTGTACGCCGAGTCCACGGCGGTGGACACGGACTTCTCGGCGGTGCTGTCGGACGTCCACCCCGACGGCCGGAGCATCAACGTGGCCGAGGGCTTCCTCCGGACGCGCTTCCGCGACTCCCTGGAGGAGCCCACGCCCATCGTCCCTGGCAGGGTCTACAAGTACCGACTCTCGCTGGGAGCCACCTCCAACGTCTTCAAGGCGGGGCACCGCATCCGACTGTCCGTGTCCAGCTCGAGCTTCCCCATGTTCAATCGCAATGACAACAGCGGCCTGCCGCTGCTGGAGGGGGGCCTGGCCAGCAGCTTCGTCGCCACACAGACGGTGCTGCACGATGCCCAGCACCCCTCTCACGTGGTGCTGTCGCTGGTGCCACACCGATAACATCGGGGTGCAATCCCGTACTCCCAGGGCTAAGTCATGCGCATGTTCGAGACAGGCGCTGACTCTCCCTTCGTTTCCGCCACCACCTGGAGCGCACGAGGTGGTGGCCTCTATCACGGTGGGCTCCACCCGGACTGGTTCCAGGGGAGGGGCGCCTACGGCGGGCTGCTCGGGGGCGTGCTGCTGCGCTCCATGATGCGCGAGTTGGATGCCCCGGCCCGCGCGCCGCGCTCGCTCACCGTCCATTTCTGCGCTCCCGCCCTGGAGGGCGAGGCCTCCGTGTCGGTGCGGGTCGAGCGCGCCGGGCGCCAGGTGACGCACCTGTCCGCCCGCTTGGAGCAGCAGGGGCATGTGGTCTGCCTCGCCAGCGCCACCTTCGCGGAGTCGCGAGAGACGTCCCTCTCCTACGGTACGGCGCGCCCTCCCCAGGTGCCGCCCGCCGGGGAGGTTCCCGTCGTCCCCAGCGAGGTGCTTCCCTCCTTCGCGCGCTTCTTCGAATACCGCTGGTGCGTGGGCTCCCCTCCCTACTCGGGCGCCGACGAGGCCCTCGTCGGAGGGTGGATCCGCCCTCGCGTGCCCTCGCCGCTCGATGCGCCGCTGGTGGTGGCGCTGCTGGACTCCTTCCCGCCCTCGGCCTTCGCCCGGGTGGAGGGTTTCTGCAATGGCGCGACCATGGACTACACGGCGCACTTCTACGTACCGCTGCCGCTGGATGCGCCGCCGGACGCCCACTACCTGCGCACCGGCCAGTCTCGCTGGGCCGCCGAGGGCTACACGGACGACATTGCGGAGCTGTGGAGCGCGGACGGGCGGCTGATCGCCCAGCTTCGTCAGGTGGCGGCCGTGTTCCCGCCCGGTCGCTGATGGGGTGATGCCCTCGTCAGAGGCGGCGAGCCCTCGAAGCGGGCCTGGGCCTCCTGTTCGATACCTGTCAGACCGGTATAGTATGGAACACTGGAAGTATTGCGGTGAGCCTGTTCCATCAATTCCTTCGACGAGGTGAAGACATGCGCAAGCTGAAGCGGTTCCCCCTGTTGACGACCCTGGTGCTCGCGGGTGCGGCGCAGGCTTCGATGCCCCTCGCGGATCCCCTCACTCCCTGGACGGACGAGTACGACCAGCGGCAGCAGGCGTGGGATGTGGCCGCGCTGAGCGCGCTGGTGAGCGTATCGCCCGACGCTCTTCCTCCCGCCGAGGAGGGGGTGCGCACCCTGGACGTGGTGTCACCCGCCCTCGCGCCGGATGTCTCCGCCGTGGCGGCGCTCATGAAGGCCTCGGCGCTCCCCGGGCAGTATGGCGAGCCCCTCGAGCTGAATGGCTGTTGGTACGTGGCCGGGTCCAGCGGCTGGTACCGGCCGGACGTGGGCCTTCGCTGGAAGCTCCTGGTCCAGCGGCTGCCTTCCACCGGGTGCGTGGAGGAGGTTCGGGAGCTCGACAGCTCCTATTCCAACGGCCCGCCCCAGATGATCGCCACGGAGCGACAGGGCCTCGCGCTCGCCTTCCCGTCCCAGCAGTCCCCCTCGGGACCGTCCCACCTGCGCCTCTACCAGGTGGACCCGGACACCCTGGACGTGGTGCGACAGGCCTTCCTCGGCTCGTCCGCGAGCATGAACACCCGGGCCACGGCGATGACCCTCGAGGGCAACCGCCTCATCGTCCACGGCACCAAGACCGGCTCCATCCCCGGTGAGGTCGGCTCCGGAGACGCCTTCATCGCCACCTTCCCCCGGTTCTTCAGCAGCGAGGACGCGCCCTCCGTCTTCGCCCACCCCGGGGAGAGCCTCGTCATCTCCAAGCCGCTCCCTGGCGTCGAGGAGCTGCTGACCGACGAGGAGCTGAAGCGGCTCGACGAGGAGGGGCGGGCGCGGGAGGCCGCGGCGCTGGAGGAGACGCGGGCGGCGCTCGCCTCGGCTGGCCCGGAGCGTCCGACCCGGGCGGCTGTCCCCTCGGAGCCCGAGCCCGCCGTCGTCGATGATGGCCTCACGGCGCTCGACGCCCTGCGGTACCTGCACGCCAACGCACCGGAGAAGCTCAGCGCGTTGGCCGACGGGCCGCTGTACGTGCGCGGATGCTGGTACGTCTTCACCCGGGAGCCGTTCGGGTGGCCGCCGTTCCGCATCCGCTACTCCCTCACCCGGGTGCCCTCTCAGAACTGCCAGGGCACGACCACGGTCCTCGACACGGTCTACAGCACCTGGGGACACTCCTTGCTGGCGCGCGAGGGCCAGGGCATCGCCATCGCCTTCCAGGTGAAGTGGACCCTGAGTGGCTCGGGGCTCGCCCATACCCGGGTCGTCGCCGTGGACCCGAGGACGATGGCCGTCAAGCGCTCATTCGTTCTCGGCACCTACATGGGCAGCACCTACCTGCAGGGCATTCGGTTCGAGGAGAACGACCTCATCGTCAACACGAGCCGCTACACGGCCACCTTCCCCCGCTTCCTCATCAGCGAGGTGCCGCCGCTGGGCGTCATCTTCCCGTAGGTCGCCCAGCTCGCCGACGACCCGCTCCAACGCATCGAGGTCCGGCGGCTTCGCGAGGTGGAGCTGGAAGCCGGCCTCGAGGGCGCGGCGCTGGTCGTCCGGCGAGGCGTAGCCGGTCAGCGCCACCAGCCCTACCGAGCGGAGCGTTGGATCCGCTCGGAGGGCCCTGGCCACCTCGTAGCCATCCATCCCTGGCAGGCCGATGTCGCAGAGGATGACCTCGGGGCTGAGCGCATGTGCCAGGCTCAGCCCCTCGGAGCCCGAGTGGGCGACGCTCACGGTGTGGCCGAAGAGTTCGAGGGCTTCCTTGAGGCTATCGGCCGCGTCCACGTTGTCCTCGATGACGAGGATGCGGCGCGAGTGCGGAGGCCGCGCGGGCTCGGAGTGCGGAGGTCCGACGGCCTCGGGCGCGGGCACCTCCGGCAGGTACACCGTGAGCTCGGTGCCCTTGCCGGTGCCCTCGCTGGAGGCTCGCACCTCGCCTCCATGCAGCTCGACCAGTCCCTTGACGAGCGCCAGCCCGAGCCCCAGCCCTCCGCGGCTTCGCTCCAGGGAGGTGTCCGCCTGGCTGAAGGGCTCGAACAGCCTCGGCAGCATCTCCGGGGCAATGCCCATGCCCGTGTCGCTGACGCGCAGGAGCACCCGCCGCTGGCCCTCGAGGGGTTCGAGTGACAGCCGGGTCCGCCCGCCCTCGTCCGTGAACTTCGCCGCGTTCTGCAGCAGGTTGCCGACGACTTGCTTCAGCCTCGTCGCGTCGCCGTTGACCCAGACGGGCCTGCTGGCGAGCTGAAGCTCGAGCGTCACGCCGCTGCGCTCGAAGACCGACCGATGATCCTCCGTGGTGCGGCGGACGAGCTCGTTGAGTTCGAAGGGCTCGCCGCGCTGGAG
>QKJM01001046.1 GCA_003249315.1 Archangium sp. | reverse complement strand
ATCCGGCCAGAGGTCCCGACCGTCCCCTTCCAGGTAACTGCGCAAGCGATCGACCCGTTCGGGAACATCGGAGAGGGATAGGAGCACCGCCGCGCGGACCCGGGCTGTGCGGGAAACCCGCCCGGAGACGAGCTCTTCCAGCGCATCCCACGCCCGGGGATCGTCAAACAGAGCCAGGGTCTCTACGGCCCGCTCCTCGCCCAGAGCCGTGGGCGCCACCTTGGCGTACCGAATCAGTTCCTCCAGCCCGACGTCCCCCATCTTCTTCAGAGCCAATCCCGCCATCCACCCTAGGTCCGGGTCCGTGAGGTGCCAGACCACGTCTCGGACCGAGGCGGGCTCTCCGATCTCGCCCAAGATCCACAGGGCAGCCGCCCGGCGACCGACGTTGTCGTCCTTCAGGAACTCTCGAAGTACCGGCACCACCGCGGGGCCGAGGCGCACAAGGATCTGGGTGCGCAGGCTCATGGTGGGGTCGTTCGGGCGGGCCAGGAAGAAGAGCTGCGGGTTCTCCGGACCCAGCTTCTCGAGAGCCAATGTGGCGAACCAGCGCAGGTCCTCGTCGCGGAGGGCATCCAGGAGGGGTTCCACCGAGCGGCCGGTTCCCGAGGTGATGAGGCCGGCGACCGCGGCCACGCGAACCTCCCGACGGGGATCGGCCAGGAGCTCGATCATGACATCCTCGGCCTCTGGGCTGCCGATCTCGCGCAGGGCGTTGAGGCTCGCCACGACCTCGCCCGGAGTGCCGTTGCGCGCGACCTCCAGGAGCACCTCCACCGCACCGCGGCCGAACCGGACCAGCGCCGCCCTGGCCGAGCCCACCACGGCCTCCGCCGGGTCCCCCAGTGCCCGGGCCAGGGCACGGGCCACGCCCTCGGGCTCGGCGATGCTGGAGCTCAACTCCCCCAGAGCGTAGGCGGCGTTGCGCCGCACGCCCGCGTCGTCATCCCGCAACGCCACCACCAGCTGGTCCACCGCGCGCAGGTCGCCGAGCCCGCCCAGGAGATACGCGGCCTCCCGACGGACGCGGGGGTCGGCGCTGGTGAGGCTTTGGAGAACCGGCTCGGCGCTCTTCCGGCCGTAGCGCAACAAGCTCTCCACGATGAACCCCTCGAGGCCCTTGCCCTCGCGGGTGAGTCGGGAGAGCACGGCCTCCACGGCACGCGGACCCCCGATCTGCAACAGTGCCGTAACCGCGTACATCCGGACCTTGTCGCGCGGATCGTCCAGGTAGCGGACGAGGGTGGGCACCGCACGCCGGTCCTGGATCTCCCCGAGGAGGTAGATGCAGTCCACCGCGGTGGCCTCCTCGGCGTCCTCGAGCAGCTCTACCATGGGCCCCACGGCCTCGGAGCCCATTTTCACCAGGGCCCCGCCGATCAGCCAGTTGTTCCGGGTTCGTCGCATCTCGGAGACCAGGCGCGGCACCACCGAAGGGCCCATCGCGGCGAGCGCCTCCATCGCTTGCAAGGCGGCAGGCAAGTCCTCGCCGGTAAGGACGGCGATGAGCCCCTCCACCCGGCCCTCTTCGGTGGGGCTGCGCAGCGCATCCGCAACCGAAGGGGAGCCCGCGGCGCCGCGCTGGGGGAGCGTGCGCACGCCGCCCCCAGCGAGCTCCGGTGCGCCGCAAAGAAAAAGGCCCGCCAGGCAAGACCCGGCGAGCCCGGCGAAGCGCGAGGACCGTCGCCTCCGGTTCACGGCCTACAGGCTGGGTCCGCGGTGAGCTCTTCCAGGACGAACGGGACTTCGCTCACCCCGTCCGCGTAGTCGCCCACGTGGGTGTAGCGGATCTTGCCCTGGCAGTCGATGACGACCTTGAGGGGGATGGGGCCGGAGAGCTTGTAGAGTTGGGTGGCCACCTCGAACTCGCTGTCGAGGAGGAGGGGATACGCCAGCTTGAACTTCTCTTTCAGGGCGTCGATCTTCTTGCGGTCCTTGTCGTCCCCCCGACTCAGGGTGATACCGAGCAACTCGTACCCTTTGCCCCTCCACTCCGCGTACTCTTTGACCAGCCGGGGCATCTCGCTCTTGCAGATGTCGCACCAGGTGGCCCAAAACTCGAGCATCACCACCTTCTTCCCGAGGTAGGTGCTCAAGGAGACGGGCTTCCCCGTGGCAAAATCCTCCAGGGTGAAGTCCGGCGCCGCGTCCCCGATGCCGAGGCCCATGCCCGTGTCGCCGGCCGCCGCGGCACTCCCGGCCAGACCGGCACCCAGAATCATCGCCAGCAGTCCCACCCCGAGTCTCGTCACACCTCTCATGATGCGCTCCTCAGCCCCCAAGCTCGCCTCTGTCCCTGCTGCCAGTTCTGCGGGAGAGGCTCAGTGATCCACCTCGACCGGCCGGCGCCAGCCCTCGACCTGCTGGCGCGCCCACTGCTCCCCCTTGTCCTTGTGGCAGCGCACGCAGGTCCTCTCGATCCGGCGGTCGTAGCAGTTGTCGGCGTGCAACAGGAAGTACTCCGGAGTGTGAATGTCCAATCCCTGCGGATTCATGATCTCCTTGGTCTGCTGGACGTGGCAATCGAAACAGACCAGCTTGGTTCCCGGATGATGGGTGTGCTCCGCGACCTTTGCCTTGAAGTCGTGGCACCCAAAACAGAAATCCAGAGCGCCGGAGTCCTCCTTGCTCCGCTCTTCCGAAGCGCCGTAAATGCCACACACCTCGCAGCGGACCTTGGCGTTCGACT